>JBBSKK010000380.1:0-4317 GCA_038256395.1 Cytophagales bacterium
ACGGCGGGCAACCCAAATCTAAAACAGGAATACACCCACCGCGTGAGCGCCCGCTACTCAGCTTCGGATTCTAAACTGGG
Organism: Cytophagales bacterium; assembly: GCA_038256395.1. Lineage (GTDB taxonomy): Bacteria > Bacteroidota > Bacteroidia > Cytophagales > Spirosomataceae > Persicitalea. The sequence goes on from JBBSKK010000380.1 coordinate 81, forward strand.
GCGGAATTTTTTCCTCTATTCGTCGCTGAACTACACGCTGAACAACATTTCCAACTCGACCTTCGTGGCGCAGCGACCCACGACACTGCCCAATGGCGTCGTCTTACAGCAGGGGGCACAATTGACCTCGCCCGTCAACCTCGACGGCAACTGGTCGGTGCGGACGTTCGCCAACTACGGCTCGCCTATCAAAGGCATCAAAACCAACTTGAACTTAAATACAGGGTTGAATTATAGCCGCTTGCCGGGGTTGATAAACGAGCAATTGAACGTCTCGACCAACTACGCGCTTTCGCAGGGCATTGTTTTAAGCAGCAATATCAGTACCAAACTCGACTTTACGCTGTCGTTCAGCGGCAACTACAACATCGTTCGGAACAGCCTGCAACCAAAATTGAACAGCAACTACTTCTCGCAGCAAACCTCGGCGCGGCTCAACTGGATTTTCGGCAAAGGCTTCGTACTGCAAACCGACCTGACCAACCAGTCGTACCGCGGCCTTGGCGCGGGCTTCAACCAGAACTTCACGCTTTGGAACGCCAGCTTCGGCAAGAAATTCCTGAAAGACAATAAGGGAGAACTGAAACTGACCGTCTTCGACATCCTGGCCCAAAACAACAGCATCAACCGAAACGTAACCGAAACCTACCTCGAAGACGTCACCAGCCGCGTCCTGACGCAGTACGCCATGCTGACGTTTACTTACACACTACGAAATTTCGGAAAAGCCCCCGCCCCAACCGAAGAGCGGCGGCGCGAATGGGGCGGCGAGCGGCGCGGCGACCGAGGCACCGGCGGCGGACGGCCTTTCTAATGTGTTACGGACGGGCTGGCGTACCAGCGTCCCGCCCGTCCTATCCGATAGCAACTTCCTCAAACCTCAACACCACACTTTGCGGCTTCTGTTCAGGCTTATCAAAAAAATACCCTTCGATAGCATCTTTGATCATTTCTTTAAGCTCAGCCAAATTATCGCCTTGCGTAGCAATCGACCCTTTTTCCAGCTTGCCATGTGCCACGTAACCACCATCAGATTCCTGCACAATACTGAAAATCAGTTCTTTCATGGCCAATTGGTAGTTTGTTCCAAATTTACTTCCGCGTCCCAAAAGGAATCACCAGCTTCTCCCCCCGCTCGGCATAGTCGCGGCTTTTGCCGTTGGCCTCCATAAGTTGCTGCTTGGTGATGCCGTACTTCTTCGCCACCACGCGCAGCACGTCGCCCGCCCCGACGGTATGCATCGCTTGCACCCGCACATTCAGTTTAGTGACACCCGCTCTCAGATCCGTCGAAGTATTGGTCAACTGCGGATTCAGGGATTTGAGCGTCTCGGTGCTGAGGTTGTAGCGGTTGGCAATGCCGAAGAAAGTCTCGCCGGATGCCACTGTGTGGGTGATTTCCTTGCCGCCGACGTTGGCGGGTTTGGGGGTAGGCTTGGGTTCCGGCTTGGGCGTCTCGACCACCGGAGCGGGCAGCTCCTGCACAGAAACCGAGGCCGCCACGTCGTCGGGCAGACTCGTTTCTTCCCGGTCTGATTCGTAGGCCTCCGGCTCGTCCCGCAGGTCGGGCGGAAAGTACTTGCTGGTCGTGTCGGGGGCAATGTTGGTCACCTCTTCCGAACCCTGGGCGTCGTCGGTGATGTATTCCCAGCCGATCGCAAATAGGGCTACGATAATAGCCAACAGCGCCAGCAGCGTAATCAGCGGCAGTTTGGAGGTTTCCTTGGGGCGGATATTTCTCTTCTTTGGTTCTTCTTCTTCCATGCGTAGCGTGTATTCTTTATGGACGGGGCAAGATTATCGCAAAGATAAGAAATAGAACCAGCAGATTCAGGAATCGGCCCGTAACTCCTCGTTCATGGTCGCGACTTTGTGCTTCAATTCCTCTTTATAACGATCCAATCGGGCGGCAATAATTTCATCGGAACTTCCGACAATCTGGGCGGCCAGGATGCCCGCATTTTTGGCTCCGTTAAGCGCAACGGTCGCCACCGGAACGCCGCCCGGCATTTGCAGAATCGACAGCACCGAGTCCCAGCCGTCGATGGAATTGCTGGACAAAATCGGCACCCCAATCACGGGCAGCGAGGTCAGCGAAGCGACCATGCCCGGCAGGTGCGCCGCCCCCCCCGCCCCGGCGATAATGACTTTCAGACCTCGTTCGCGGGCCGTTTTGGCGTATTCCAGCATCCGCTCGGGCGTCCGGTGCGCCGACACGATTTCCATTTCAAACGTTACGCCCAATTCGCTTAGTACGTCGGCGGCTTCCTGCATGACCTTGCGGTCGGAGATGCTGCCCATGATGATTCCTATCATTGCTTTTTAAGTTGTTAAAAGTAGTTGATCCAAGCCGCTTTTGGCCGAAGATACCGGGTTCGCCCTGATTTTCGGTATTTGTTTTTTATAAAATTCTTTGTTTCCGACTTACCTTTCATTACCTGATTTGATAGAGTGGTGTATCAATTTTTTCACCTTACCAAATCAAAAAATGAAAAAGTGCCTGTTTTCCCTGATGCTGTTCGCAGCAATTCCGTTTTTCGCCAGTGCCCAATCGAACGGTACCAGCTACGGTACCTCTCATTGGAGTCACTCTGTCCTCCAGAGCAGTTCCGCCTTTGCTGCTCCCTCGCAGCCCAGCACCCGCTATCAGCAGCCATACACAAGAAATGACGGCACTTACGTGAGTGGTCACATCAAGACGCAGTCAAACGGCACCAACCTGGATAATTATTCTACTAGCGGAAACACGAATCCATACACTCAGCAGTCGGGAAGCCGCGCTCAAGATTACTCGCCCGAAGCCACAAATTACGGGTCGGGACAGACAATTCATACGGGTCCGCGCGGCGGTCAGTACTACATCAACAGTAATGGCAACAAGACCCATGTACCAAAACGCTCGTCTCCTTTTTGATGTAAACTGAATTCGAGGTAGGTTTGTCAAGCTGATTCACCCTCATGCCTGACAAACCTACTTCTGTTTTTTCCCAGTCTGACCTCTACCAAGCGCTCAAGAAGCGGCAAGGTTGGGCTTACGACCACGTGTACTCCGAGTTATCGCCCTCGTTCCGGTACTGGGTAGAGCGCAACAGCGGTTCGGAGATGGATGCTGAAGACGCTTTTCACAAGGGGTTAATGAATTTTTACCTCAACCTGGAAACGGACAAGTACGAATTTCGGGAAGGTGTTAAAATCTCAACGGTCATTTTTGATTATTGTAAAAAAGTGTGGTTAAATGAACTGGCTTCGAGCCGCGTGAAAACCCGGAGGACCATGCCTGACGCATATGACCCGGCCAACGATACCGACCTGCAAAAGGATCTCGAACGGAGCGAAACCATCGCCCAGGTGCGCGCGGCACTCGATCAACTCAAAGCCGACTGCCGCCAGATGATCGAGTTTTTTTACCTCGAAGAACTATCGCTGAAAGAAATTGCTAAAAAAATGGGCATGAAAGAGTCTTCAACCAAACAGAAGCGTTACGACTGCACCGAGAAACTTAAACAGTTGGTACTAAAACAGGACTCCCTGAACAGATGAACTACGAACAGTTTGAAAGAGTGGAGGCTTACCTGGAAAACCGACTTTCGGATGCTGAAAGGCGATCTTTCGAGCGCGAAATGAGTACGAACGCAGAATTGAAATCGGAAGTGGAAGCACAGCAGAAAATGCGCTTGGGATTGCGGGCGCTCGCCATTGAAAAGCAGATAAACGAAGCCCGACAGCGAACCCAATCTTCTCCCAAAACTACAATCGTAAAAAAGCTAAACAGCATACAAAGCTGGGGCTTGGCGGCCTCCGTGGCGGTGATGCTGGGTGCCGGATGGCTAGTGTGGGAAAACAATAAAACGCCCGGTGAGGCCGAGCGGCGAACAATGGCAGAAAAAGAAATGACTGATGTCCAGTACAAATCCATGCCCCTTGATTCTCTGCAAAATATTACCAAAAATGCCGAATCAGCGAAGGCCCGTGAGAAAGCCGAGTGGTACGTCGCGCTGGCGTATATGCACCAGGGGCAGAAAGATAAAGCAAAAGCTATATTGACTCAGATTTCTGATAATCCTCAACATAGCTATCAGCAAAAGGCAGAAGAATTATTAAAGAAGGGCTTTTGATTAGATTAAACTGCTCCTTACTTGAAGATATACCGCACCGCCAATCCCGAACTTTGGGTGGCTGCCCCTAAGCTCAAACCCGTCGCTTTTTTGGTTTTGGGCAGGGCAAAAAGAATAATTTC
>JBBSKK010000381.1:0-4309 GCA_038256395.1 Cytophagales bacterium
CCTCATTCGGATTGCCCCACTCCTCATACTCGCCCGTGGTGAGCGGAATAGTCTCGTCGAGCATCGTCGTCACTACGTCCACAAAAGGTACCTGCGCCACCATGCCGTGGTAGAGGTCGGCCCGCAGGTTGGCGACCGCGCCCATCAGCAGGCCGCCCGCGCTGCCGCCCATCGCGTACAGACTGCCGGGTGAGGTCCATTTTTCATTAATCAAATATTCGGCGCAGACGATGAAGTCGGTGAAGGTGTTGAGCTTGCGCAGCAGACGCCCGCTGTCGTACCAGGCGCGGCCCATTTCCTGGCCGCCCCGGATATGGCAGAGGGCAAAGGCAAAACCCCGGTCGAGCAAACTTAACCGCGCCGAACTGAACGTCGGATCCATCGAGTTGCCGTAGGAACCGTAGGCGTATTGCAACAGCGGCCCGCTGCCGTCTTTCACGAAATCATTTTTATAAACGACCGAAATCGGAATCCTGGCCCCGTCGCGGGCGGTGGCGTGGAGGCGTTCGGTGGTGTATTTTGTTTTGTCAAAATCGCCCACGACCTCCTGCTCCTTCATCAGCGTTTTGGCGCGGGTATTCATGTCGTAATCATAGACCGAGTTGGGCGTAGTCAGCGAGGTGTAGCCGTAGCGCAGCGTGGTGGTGTCGAACTCGGGGTTGCTGCTGGTGTAGGCGGTGTAAGCGGCTTCGCCGAAGTCGAGGTAATGCTCTTTCTCTTCGGGTTTTTGCGGCATCACCCGGATGCGCAGCAGCCCCTCGCTTCGTTCCTGCACCACTAAATACTGGCTGAACACTTCGATGCCTTCCAGGAACACGTCGGCGCGGTGCGGGATAACCTCCCGCCATTGGCTTTCGTCGCCCACCTGATCTTCGGCGACCTGCACAAGCTTGAAGTTCTCGGCGCCGCCCTGATTGGTGACGAGGTAGAAAATATCTCCATGATGCTCCAGAGAATACTCGTGGCCGCGCCGGCGCGGAATGGCTACTGCCAACTCGCCCGTGGGATTCTGCGCGTCGAGGAGCCGGAATTCCGTCGCCACGCCGTTGTGGGCGGCCACCAGCGCGACGTATTTCTTGGACTTAGTCCGGTACAGGCCGAGGTAGTATTGGTCGTCGGTTTCTTCGTAGAGCAGCACGTCGTCGCGGACGTCGGTACCCAGATCGTGCCGCCACACCTGGTAGCCCAGCAGCGTGTCCACGTCTTTGCGGATATAGAATATGATCCGGTTATCGGCAGCCCAGGCGTAGCTGCCGCCTTCGGTATTGGGGATCACGTCGGGGTACCACTCACCCGTAGTCAGGTTGCGGAAGCGGAGGGTGTAGAGGCGGCGGCTCACGGTGTCCTCGCCGATGGCGGCCACGGTATCGTCGTCGCTGATTTCGGGGAAAGTCGCCGAGTAGTAACCATGTCCGGCGGCGCGCTCGTTCAGGTCGAGCATGATTTCCTCGGCGGCTTCCAGGCTGAGGTGCTTGCGGCAGTAGAGCGGGTACTCCGCGCCCTCGTCGTAGCGAGCGTAGTACCAGTAAGCCCCGTCGCGGACGGGTACCGACTCGTCTTTTTCCTTGATGCGGGCCTTCATTTCCTGAAAAAGGTGGGCCTTAAAATCCTGCAAGGGGGCCATTACCGTATCAGTATAGGCATTTTCGGCGCGGAGGTGGGCCAGCACGGTTTCGCTCTCCCGCTCGCGCAGCCAGTAGTAATCGTCGGTGCGGGTGTCGTCATGGAGGTTGAAAGTGGTGGGGAGTTTGGCGGCTTTGGGTGGCGCGTTTTTTTTATCAAAAAGCATACAATGATCGAATGGTTGGGGATTTTTTGGGGAAGGAATTGGTTAAAAATGAAAATTTAACGGGAGATTAACCGTCAAGATTACTCAAAAAATAGAATTCTTCCCTAATTTGTTCTTTTAAAGCCGTTTTGAACGCACCTATTTTCCGAAAAACTGTTATAGCTACGTCATGGCTCACTCTTCTCCTGCGGTGACAAAATCCCAACTTTTCATTGTCCGTCAAATACTAACCCATGAATAAAAATGTACGAATGGCCCTCGCGGGTGGTGTGTTGGTAGTGGTAGCGGGCTTCGGCCCGGCGCCAGAGGATTGGGAAAGAGTTTTCCGCCGCATCGACACCGAAGTGCGGCAGCACAGCCGGGTGTACGAAACCCTGGGCGAAGCGACCAAAAAAATCGGTCACCGTCTGACTGGCAGCACCCACGGCATGAAAGCCGAGGAGTACGCCTACAATCTTCTTAAAGAATACGGCTACTCCGATTTGCAGTACCAACCGTTTACCGTGGAGTCGTGGAGCCGCGACACGGTGACGCTAAGCATCGTCCCCGAGAGTAGCGATAACTACCGCGAGGTGCCCGTAGTGTCGCTGGCGCACTCGCCCGTGGTGGCCGATCTGAAATCAGGCATCGTGGACGTAGGCAACGGACTGGAAGAGGATTTTGAGGCCGTGAAGGACAAAATCAAGGGCAAAGTCGCGCTGGCCAACATCGGCCTGGTGGGCGGTTCGGGCAAGAAAAACCTGCACCGCTCCGAAAAAACCGCCCTGGCCATCAAGTACGGCGCAAACGGCATTATCATGGTTAACCAGGCACCGGGCCAAATCCTGCTCACGGGTACGGCTTCGGTGACGGGAGCGCTCATCGCCATTCCGGCCGTGTGCATATCCAACGACAGCGGCCGCGAACTGCGCACCTGGCTAGGGGAGGAAGGCCCGCTGGAAGCGCACATCAATATGCGCAATTTTTCCAAGCCCATCAAGGCGCGCAACGTTGTCGCCACGCTCAAAGGCAAGAGCGACGAGTGCGTGATTGTCGGTGGCCACCTCGATTCGTGGGATTTGGCCACGGGTGCTATCGACAACGGCATCGGCTCGTTCAGCGTACTGGATATAGCCCGCACGTTCAAAGCGTTGAAAATTAAGCCCCGGCGTACCATTAAGTTTGTCATGTTTATGGGCGAGGAGCAGGGCTTGCTCGGTTCCAAGCACATGGTGCGCGAGCTGGTGCGGACGGGAGACATCGAGAAAGTCGCCTACATGATGAACCTCGACATGACCAACGACCCCAAAGGCGCCAACGGCTTCGGACGCAACGATATGGAGTCCTTCTTCCAGCGAGTGGGAGCTGACATTAAGAAAATCGATCCGGCTTTCGGCAACGAATTTACCAGCCGTGCCGGGCTGCACAGCGACCACCAGCCGTTCATGCTGCAGGGCGTTCCGGTGGCGGGACTGTCGGGCAACCTACCGCTTTCGGTGCTGCAATGCTACCACGCCGACTGCGACCGCTTTGACCTGGTCGATAAGCAGCAGCTGGAGAACACCGTTCGCATTGGCTCGATGTACCTCTACGCGCTGGCGAACGCCAAAACGCTTTCTGCCAAGCGCCTCGACGACACCCAAACCCGCGACTATCTTACCACGCAGGGCCTGAAGCAAGAACTGGTGCTGGGGCAGGATTGGCGGTGGTAGCGGTTTGCCAGAGATATTGACTCACGTAAATCTCAACCTAACCTTACTTTCCCCCAACCCAGTTCGGCAAGGTCATTTCCAGTCCCAAAATAGGAATCACGACGAAGTACAGCAAAGCCGTCAGCAACACGACCGAAATCAGATTGAGCCACAGTCCGCACTTGGCCATTTCGGGAATGGATACTTTCTCACTGGCAAAAATGACCGTGTTAGTCCCGGTGCCCGAGGGCATCATGAAGGCGAACGAACAGGCAAAGGTCGCCGGAATCATCAGAAAGAGCGGGTTGATACCTGCGGCCACAGCCACCGCCGCCAGCACGGGCAGGAAGATATTGGCTGTGGCGGTGTTGGAGTTTATTTCCGTCAGGAAAACGATGAATGTCGTCACAATCAGCAGGATCGCCAGCGGCGAGTAGGTGCCGATGAAGTCCATTTGCTGGCCGATCCAGCCCGCCAGGCCGGTTTTCTGAAAGCTGCGAGCGATGGCGTAGCCGCCGCCCACGATCATGACGATGCCCCAGGGGACGGTAGTCGCTTCCTTCCAGGTCAGCAGCGGTTTGCCCGTTTGCTTGTTGGTCATGGCAAAAAGCATGATCGCCCCGATGACCGCCACCGTAGCGTCGTGAACGTAATCGCCCACGCCCAGCCACGTCCCCCATCCCGTCACCCGGAAGGAGCCAAAATCGAAATCACTACGAAACACCCAGCCGATGGCCGTGAACAGGAACACGCCGAAGGCTTTTTTCTCGCCGTCGGTCATCGGGCCGAGCGTGGCCAGTTCGCGGGCGAAGGCGGTGTTATCGATCTTGACTTTGGTGGAAATCCTGAA
>JBBSKK010000382.1:0-4298 GCA_038256395.1 Cytophagales bacterium
AGCGGGTCGAAATACGATTGATCTTGGCTAGAGACGAGACACTCAACCCGTAACGGCTGGCAATCGACGAGAGTGTTTCACCCGAGCGCACCCGGTGCAGCATTGTGCGCACGTAGGCGGGTTTTTCACCCAATTCATATTCATTTTTAGAAGTTGATTTCCCACCGCGCAGGTAGTCATAGACGCTGGCGGTGAGCGTGAAGTGGTCGGAGCGAACTTGTTGCTTGGGCCAGTCAAATATATTGTCAGAGTCGAAGGGATTGCCCTCGTAGCGGTTCTCGTAGTGCAGATGCGAGCCGGAACTCCGTCCGGTGCTGCCGCCCAAGCCAAGAATGTCCCCTGCTTTCACAATTTGTCCGGATTCCACCAATTGCTTCGACATGTGACCGTAGAGCGTTTCCAGGCCGTTATAGTGCCGCACCATCACGTAGCGACCGTAGCCGTTGCCATCCCAGCCCACGATGCGCACGATGCCATCGTAAGTACTGTACACCGGGTCGCCGGTTTCGAGGTCGATGTCGGTACCCGTGTGCCAGCGCCCCCAGCGAAACCCAAAATTAGAGGTCACGCGCGGTACTTCCACTGGGGTATTCCAGAAGCGGTTCTCGGCCGGGTCGAAAAGTTTGAGGTCGATGGTTTCGTCGAATTCCAGCGGGTTCATGCTGTACGGGTCGATGGTGCGCTCGTCCCAGATCACGTAGTACTCGGCAATCTTGACCCATTCGTCGCCAATCTGCATCGAATCCACTTCCAGCAGCACCTCGGGTTCTCCCTCGTCGATGGTTGTCGTGTCCTCGCTCACTACGGGATTGAGCGGTTTGGCGGGTTCGAATTGGCTTTGAAATTGAATATTGGAAGTCTCGACTTTAAAGTCTGCTTCCGGTTCCCGCTGCGGTTCGCCCAAAGGAAAATTGGGGTTAGCCGTTGTGCTGTTGTTTTGGTTGATTTTGGGGTTCTTGCGAAACTTTCCGCGCTCCTGGGCCTGGGCATTCAGCACCAGCGCACCCATTGCCCACAATAGGCAAAAGAAAATTTTTAGTTTCATGTATAATAGGCTAACCACCAACAGAGATCGGTGGCATTGAAATAGCTATGAATAAAATAGCTAGTGCCGGGTTCTAAGCACACTGCTATTCTGAATTTGTCAAAAATTAAAATAAAAAGGCAGCAGGATTTTTGCCTACTGCCTTTTGCTTACATTTCTTGGATCTCGGCCATCATCTCGTGTTCGGCCAGGTACCGCTCGGCGTCGAGGGCCGCCATGCAGCCCGTGCCTGCCGCCGTAACCGCCTGACGGTAAACGAAATCCTGGGCATCACCGCAGGCAAAAACGCCCTCCACGTTGGTGTAGGTGCTGCCTTTCACGGTTTTGATGTATCCCGCTGCGTCCATGTCGATTTGGCCCGCAAAAATGTCGGTATTGGGTTTATGACCAATGGCGACGAAGAAACCAGTAACGTCCAGGACACTTTCTTTGCCCGTTTGATTATTCACGATTTTCACCCCTTCCACTTCCTCCTCCCCGAGGATTTCGACAGTTTCGGTATGCCACAGAATTTGGACGTTGGTCAGCGACATGAGCCGTTTTTGCATGATTTTCGAGGCGCGCATTTCGTCGCGGCGCACCAGTACGGTCACATTACGACACAGTTTAGCCAGGTAGCTGGCTTCCTCGGCGGCGGTGTCGCCCGCGCCGACTACGACCACATCCTGTCCCCGGAAGAAGAAACCGTCGCAGACCGCGCAGGCCGAAACGCCCTTGCCGTTGAGCCGCTCTTCGCCGGGCAGGCCCAGCCACTTGGCCGAAGCACCCGTGGAAATAATTACAGCTTCGGCCTCGATTTCGTATTTCTCGTCAATGGTCACTTTGCGCTGACCGTTGGAGAAATCGACTGCCGTGGCCATGCCGTAGCGCACGTCGGTGCCGAAACGCTTGGCTTGTTTCTCGAAGTCCATCATCATTTCCGGCCCGGTAACTCCCTCAGGATAACCGGGATAGTTCTCGACGTCGGTCGTGATGGTGAGCTGGCCGCCCGGTTGGGGCCCGGTATAGAGGACGGGCTGTAGCCCGGCCCTCGCTGCGTAAATGGCTGCCGTATAGCCGGCGGGCCCCGATCCGATGATCAGGCAATCGATTTTTTCAGGAGACATTCTTTTTTAGTTGAGAGTGGAGAGTTGAGAGTTGAGACAAGGCCGCTTGGCGGTTGAGAGTGGCTTTTCGATTTGCTGGCCTACTTAATCAATTCTCTTCAAACCAATATTTTATAAAAAATAAATAACGTTTTCTTTGAGAATTTGCTTTTACAAAAAAAAGCTGATAAAGTAAATTCTTTGATGCTTTTACTAACAAGTATCAAGCCACAAAAGTGCAAATATTCTTGTTAAAAGCCAAGATTAGCTCATTTGATTCGCCATTCGATGCGGCGGTTTTGATAGCGGTTTTCTTCGGAGGAATTCGGGGCTTTGGGCTTGTTTTCACCATAGCCCACGGCGCTGAAACGGGTGGCTGGAACCCCGGATTCGGCCAGGTATTTGGCCACGCTTTGCGCCCGCTGCCTGGATAGTTCGAGGTTTTCCTTACCGCCGCCCACGTCGTCGGTGTGGCCCGCAATTTCGATCGACAATTTAGGATTATTTTTCAGGAAAGCGACCAGCTTTTGCAGCTCAACCTTTGATTTTTCGTCCAAAGCGTAGGCTCCGGTGGCAAAAAAGATGTTGTTCAGCACTTCTACGCGGTCTTTCTCGGCTTTTTCCAAAGGAATGTCCAGCCGCAACGCGGGCGAGGCGTTGCTGGGAACGAAGGTCAGGCTCTTGAACAAATAGCCGTCTTTGACCACGTACAGGGCGTGTTCGCTGTTCTGGTTCAGCACGGCAAGGTACTCGCCCGTGCCGGGCTGAGACGAGAAGGTCGCCACGCGCTTTTGACTGCCCAAATCGTACAGTTCCAACGAGGCTTCGAGTGGCGCCTTGGTGCGCTGGTCGAAGACTTTGCCTTTAATGTAGTTCGTCGGCACGAACATTTTTTGCAGCGTGTCGGGAATATCGAACTCGTACAACATTGCCCGGCGGCCTTTTGCCTCGGGACGGTCGTCGGTGTAGTAGGCCGTTTTGCCATCCGACGAAATGTACATCCCCACCTGGTCGGCGACTGTGTTGATTGGGTAGCCCAAATTCACGGGCTGATTCCAGAGCGTATCGGTGCGCTGCGAGATGAAGAGATCGAAGCCGCCCATACCCGGCATTCCGTTGGAGGCATAGAAAAGCGTGTGGCCGTTGGCGTGGATGAAGGGGGCATTTTCCTCGTCGGAGGTGTTGATGGGGCTGCCCAAGTTGCGAGGCGACTGCCATTGTCCGGTGCTGTCAAGGGTACTTTGCCAAATATCGGACTTGCCCAGCCCTCCGGGGCGGTCGCTGGTGAAGTACAGCACGCTGCCGTCGGCGGAAAGCGAGGGCTGTGATTCCCAATGGTTGCTATTGACGACATCGCCTATGTTCTGGGGCGCCAGCCAGTCCTTTCCTGCTTTTTTAGTAAAAAACAAATCGCAGCCACCGTAAGTATCAGGGCGGTTGCAGGCCGTAAACACCAGGGTTCGGCCATCCGCTGAAATAGTGCAGGTACCCTCGTTGTTGGGCGTATTGATATTTTTAGAAAGCTCCTCCGGCACGTCCCAGCCGTTTTTGGTGCGGTGGGTAATGTACATATTCTCGTCGCGCTCGGGGGTAAGTCCGGTAAAAATCAGGGTCTCATTGTCGGCGGTGAGCACCGGGAAGAACTGCGCCTGCAGGAAATTGACAGTATCGCCCAACGACCGTTTGTTAATTTTTAGTGGGCGCTGCAAGGCTTTTTCGGCGAAGTGAGCCGAAGCCAGCCACTTCCGCGTCACCAGGGCCAAATTGGATCTTTCGGGGTAATAAGAAAGCGCATTACTAAAATATACCTGAGCCGAATCGTAACACTCGCGCTGGAAAGTATCGCGCCCCAGCCACTGAAGCGCCACCGCCGACTCGGGCGAAGCGGGAGAAAGTGCCACCGCCCGCCGGTAATGAGAGCGTGTGCGGGCCGGCTGCCTCTGGAATTCGTAAATCTGTCCTAGATGAAGGTGTGCCTCGGCTAGGTCCGGCTGTTTTTGGAGGAGTTGCTCGTAAAGAATTTGGGCAATATCCAGCTTGCGTTCCTTCCAGGCGACTTGGGCGGATTCGTAGAGTTGACGATCACGGCGGGAAAGGTTTGAATCCTGCGCCCGCGCCGCCCCAAAAATCAGGAAAAATAAAATAATAGCACCGAAACGGCTCATTAC
>JBBSKK010000383.1:0-4258 GCA_038256395.1 Cytophagales bacterium
CCCGGCGGCGTGGACGACGAACAAATGTAGAGGTTGGGATCGGAGGTTCGGTAGGGATTTAAACTTATAATGGGCCGCGTCAAAAACTGTTTCCAATCCATGCTCCCGCCGTTAATGTCGCCGCCGATGCAGTTGGGGTTCCAGGCTTCAAACTGCGCAGTATTCATCGTGTGCCGCACCAAAATTATATCCCGAAACCCCGGCGCGAACCGCTCGACCTGCCGCTCGATGCGCTCGGTCATATCGACTACTGAGCCGCTCGGGAGGTGGCAGTAGGCCCAGGCGGTGTGTTGTCCCGCCGGACTACGGCTCGGGTCGAAAAGGCTGGGCTGGGCCAGCAGTACGAAGGGTTGATCGGGTAGTTGCCCATCGATGGTCATTTGTTCGCTGCGTTCGATTTCTTCCAGAGTTCCGCCCAGGTGAACCGTTCCCGCTTTTCGGCAGTCCGCGTTCAAAAAAGGAATGGGTTCGCGCAGCGCCCAGTCGATTTTGAACACCCCGGCCCCGTAGCGGTAGTTTTCCAGTCGCTGGCGGTAGGTGGCCGAAAACCGATTGCCGGCGATGCGAACAATTTGCCGGGGCGTCAGGTCGAAAAGAATAGCCTTGGCCTTGGGCAGCTCGCTTACATCATCTACTTCCCAATTCAACTCTATTTTGCCGCCGAGCGACTCAAAGTACGAACCCAGCGCATTGGCGATACTCTGGGTACCGCCCTGGGCCACAGGCCAGCCCTTGGCGTGGCCTGCCGCCATGAGCATCAGGGCGATGGCCGAGGTAGTCAGGCCCGTGAGCGGCTGAAACGAATGGGCCGCCATGCCCGCCAACAGGGCTTTGGCTTCGGTGGTTTTGAAACGGCTTGCCAGGGTAGTGGCGGGCAACATGCCCTTTAACCCAAACTTCACAAAGTCTACCGGATGCCTGGGCCATTTGAACGGACTCAACAGATCTTTGGAAAGTCCCGACCAGTTCGCCACGATTTGCCCCAGCAAATTTTCGTAGGCAGCTAGGTCGATTCCCAAAGTTTGCGCGGTTTCCTGCGCCGAACCAATCAAAACCGCCGCAAAGCCACCATCGAGCGGATGCGCCAGCGCCACCGGGGGCTGAATGAAATCCAGGCCGTGCGATTGGAGCGGCAGACTTTGAAAAAAAGGCGAACCAACCGCCAAAGGAACGACCGCCGCCCCCACGTCGTGGACAAAACCAGGCAGCGTGAGTTCCTCGGAACGCGTACTGCCGCCGATGACACCCGCCCGCTCGACGACCAGCACTGAAAGCCCGGCCTGGGCCAAAACGATGGCTGCAGACAGACCATTTGGTCCGGCCCCCACTACCACGGCATCGTACGCTGCATCCATCTTAAATTCAAATACACTCCCCTTTCCTGTTAGGAGAGGGGCTGGGGTGAGGTTAAACAAATCTCAATATAAGCAGGAAATCCCCTAATTTGCCATTCCACCCTCCATTTGTCCGATAAGTCCATGCTACTCCAAGCCCTGCCCCCCGCCAAATCCCTCGATCCCAGCTATCGCCTTCGGCCCGAACGCGAGCAGATGGAGCATTTTAAAAGCTGCTTTTTGCGGCTCTTCGGCCACATCGACGAGAAGGAGAGCGAAGAAAACGTGAAGGATCATCTCATGGATTTCTTGAAGGATGTCTATTACAAAAACACCCACGTGGTGGCCCCCAAGGGCAAAACGGACTTCGTGATTCACCTCGGCAAGGAGGCCAGCAGTCCGGCGGGGGTGCTATTCGAGGTGAAGCGACCGGCCAACCGCACCGAGATGATTAGCCGCGAAAATCTGAATACCAAGGCGTTTCATGAATTGTTGCTTTACTACTTTCAGGAACGGTCGCGCGACCGTAACTCCGACCTGCGGCATTGCGTGGTGACCAACGTCTATGAGTGGTTTATCTTCGACGCCGCGCTCATCGACCGCGTGTTTTACCGCAACGCGCACCTCAAACGCGAGTACACGGCCTGGGCCAACGGCCAGAAAGTGAGTACCAACAACGACCTGTTTTACAACGAAATAGCCAAACCCGTCCTGGCCGAACTGGACGAAACGATTCCGTTCACGTACTTCGACTTGCGGGATTATTCCAAAAACGTGGCCGACGCCGATCCGGCCAACGACAAGGCCCTGCTGCCGCTCTACAAGATTCTGTCGCCCGCGCACCTGCTCAAACTTCCTACGGCCAACGACAGCAACCGCCTCGACCCGCGCTTTTACGCCGAACTGCTGCACCTGATCGGGCTGGAAGAGGTGAAGGAAGGCAATAGGAAGGTGATTCGCCGCAAGTCCGCCGGGCGGCGTGACGAGGGTTCGCTGCTGGAAAACGCGATTATCGAACTGGAAACTGCCAACAAACTAACGCATCTGCCCGATGTGGCGCAGTACGGCGCGAGTACCGAAGAGCAGTTGTTCAACGTCGCCCTGGAACTGTGCATCACCTGGGTAAACCGCATCCTGTTCCTGAAACTACTCGAATCGCAGCTCGTGCGCTACCACCGGGGCAACGCCGATTACGCCTTCCTGAACCAAAACACGATTGCCGACTACGACGAACTCTACAAGCTGTTTTTCCGGGTGCTGGCGCAGCGTCCCGCCGACCGCCGCCCCTCCATTCAGCAGAAGTTTGGCCGGGTGCCTTACCTCAACTCTTCGCTGTTCGAGATCACGGCTCTGGAAGACGCCACGATCAACATCAACGGCCTCGACGACGGCCTCAGTTTGCCGCTGCTGCCGGGCAGCGTGCTGCGCGACCACCCGAGCTACCGCAACCGCGCCGAGGTACCGGCGCTGGCCTACCTCTTCGATTTTCTGGACGCCTACGATTTTGCGTCCGAAAGTGGCGACGACATCCGCGAGAAAAACCGCGCCCTGATCAACGCCAGCGTGCTGGGGCTAATTTTTGAGAAAATCAACGGCTATCGCGACGGCTCGTTCTACACGCCGGGCTTTATCACCGAGTACATGTGCCGCCAAACCATCCGCCGGGCCGTGGTGCAGAAGTTCAACGACGCTTACGGCTGGCGTTGCGCCGATTTTGCGGCCCTGGAAGATAAAGACCTCGACCGTGCGAAAGCCAACGCCCTCATCGACGAACTCCGCATCTGCGATCCTGCCGTGGGATCGGGGCATTTTCTGGTGTCGGCGCTCAACGAACTCATCGCCATCAAGGGCGACCTGGGGCTGTTGCAGGACGCCGACGGCCGCCGCCTGAAAGGCTACCGCGTGAGCGTGTACAACGACGAACTGCTGGTGCTGGACGAGGACGACGAACCCTTTAACTACCTAATGCAGGAGACCACGGGCCGCCCCACGCCCGAGCGGCAGCGCATCCAGAAAACGCTTTTCCACGAAAAACAGCGGCTGATCGAAAACTGCCTGTTCGGCGTGGACATCAACCCCAACTCGGTGAAAATCTGCCGCCTGCGGCTCTGGATCGAACTGCTCAAAAACGCCTACTACACCGAGGTGTCGGACTACCGGGAGTTGGAGACGCTGCCCAACATCGACATCAACATCAAGCAGGGCAACAGCCTGCTGAGCAAGTTCAGCCTGACGGAAGACCTAACGGAGGTGTTCCGCAAGCAGCGGTTTAGTCTCCGAACGTATAAGGACACCGTGGCGGCCTACAAAAGTACCGCCGACAAAGCCGCCAAGGCCGAACTGCTGCGCTTCATCGACGACATCAAGGGGCAGTTTCGCGAGACGGTGTACAACCGCGACCCGCGCCGCAAGCGCCTGGCCGTTAAGCGCGGCGAGCGCATTCTGCTCGACAACAACTTTGATATTTTCGGCAACCCGCTGAAAGACCCGAAGCTGGTAGCGGTGGAGAAAAAACGCCTTGACAAACTCATCGCGCAAATCGAAACCGAAATAGCCGACGTAGAAAATAACGCCCTGTATCGCGGTAGTTTCGAGTGGCGATTCGAGTTTCCCGAAGTACTGGACGAGGCCGGGAATTACGTGGGGTTCGATGCGGTGATTGGGAATCCGCCGTATGGCATCAGAGAAAAAGGGAAAGCCTATCTCGATTTTGTGAAGACCAACTTTTTCCCGGCTCGGAAAGTTGCAGACAGCTATTTCATCTTTATTGTGCTTGCCAAACAAATTGTCAGAAACGATGGCTTGTTTTCATACATAGTACCCAACACATTTTGTGACATAGAACAAGGAGCCGATTTCAGGCAATGGTTTTTGAATGAAAATGAAATTTTGCAGTTTTATGTTTCTGGATGGGTTTTTGAAGA
>JBBSKK010000384.1:0-4257 GCA_038256395.1 Cytophagales bacterium
AACGCGAAAGGAGTGAACTCTACGAACGCATCGAAAAACGAGTTGACCAAATGCTGGCCGATGGCCTGGTGGAAGAAGCAAAAAGCGTGATTACCTACCGCGACCACCACGCCCTCAAAACGGTAGGGTACAAGGAAGTGTACGGTTTTCTGGACGGTAACTACGACGAGAAAGAAATGATCCGCCTACTCAAACAAAATACCCGGCGCTACGCCAAGCGGCAGTTGACGTGGTTTCGGCATCAGGGAAATTATAGCTGGTTTCAGGCGGATGACTATGTGGGGGTTGTTGAATTGTTTAGGCGTTTAGGCGTTTAATTAGTAACTTATTACAGACCAATCCCTAAACATCTCCACAACTAAACAACTAAACATCATTCCTCCTCCATCCGCCGATATGCCAGAATTCCACCCGTCACGTTACGGACATTGGAAAAGCCATTGGCAATCAAATACTTCTGGGCGTTGGCTGAACGCGCGCCCGAGCGACAGTGGACGATAATTTCCTGGTTTTTCTTAGCTTTCAAACCTTCAAGTTCGTCGGGCAGGCTACCCAGCGGGATGAGCGCGGCACCGAGGTTATCCTCTTCGTACTCGTGTTCCTCGCGCACGTCGTAGAAGTTCATTTTTTCGCCGTTGTCCAGGCGCTCTTTCAGTTCTTGTACGGTAATGTCCATGATATAATGTGGGGGGAAATGGCGTCGAATTTTTAGGGATAAGCCAACAAACAGCCGTTTTTAACTATTTCTTTAACAAAATCTTCTGACTGACTACCCGCACTCCGTCCGTGAGACGCAAAACGTACAGCCCGTCCGCCAGTTCAGCAAGGGAAGCTTCACGTTGTCCTTCAACGGGTTGGATGCTTTTAGCTTTGACGCCATGAAGTGAGAAAACGTCGATCTGCTTGATAGCTTCATTGTCCCAGCGGAGGAGGCCGTTCGTTGGGTTGGGAAAAACCTGCACTTTAAGCGTCGGTAAAGGCTCGGCACTCGTGATGATGCCGCTGGCTTTGCCGCCGAAAAAGGGCCGCACCATCAGGCTGCCTAGCAGTTCGGTATTGGCCGCCCACTCGGTGGAGAGATTGGAAAAAAGCTGCGAGGTGCCCAGGCTCGAATTCCGGTCGAAGCCTACGGCTAGGCCGTCCGCCGCAATTTGCAGCCAACCAACGTAAAACGTGTCCGTTACGGCCACGCCCTCGTTGAACTCGTAGGTCGTGAACGCGTTGCGGGTCGCGCCGTACTGCACGGGTACCGACTTCTGATACATCACGCGATCGGGGCGACCATTTCGGTTGCTATACACCTGAATGGTAAAGCCTTGCCCGCTCACGTCTTTGCGGATTGGTACCAGCGCCATGCGCATCCCGCCCAGCGTGTCGGGGGTTTTGGTGATGAACCGCACAACGGTGCGCCCCAGCCGCTGGTTCATCCTCACGCCGAATTCCGCGCTTCCGTCGTCGTAGGCGTAGTAGTCGGCCAGTTCAGCGGTGGCGCTGATGGTGTCGTTACGCCGAAGGTTCACCGTCGGAATCGTTGGGTTCTGGTCGTCGGTCGTAAGCAGGTCGAATTTGTAGCGCAGCAGCATTCGCTGGCCCGTGTCCGGCTTAGTGATTGGCTTTATTGGGACGCTTTTGCGCTGAGTTTGCTCGGCGGCGATGATTTGCGAAACGGGTTCCTGGTAGCGTTGGATTTCCTTGCCGTTGAGCAGGTTGGTGATGGTAAAAGTGAAGGATGTGAAGTTGAAATTATTGAACAGATTGACAATGTCGGTACGGACGCTGTCGGCGATTGCGGCGGCGGGATTGGCAAAATAATGCTTGAAGGGCATCGCGGTGTAATGCTTGAAAAGCGGCGTGAGCGGCTTTCTGACAGCGATATCCTTGATAAAACGGTCGGAGATCGAGCGGTTTTTGTTCAAATAAATGTAGTCGAGATGCCAGGTGTCGAACGCCCCCGACGACCGGCCAAAGGCCCGGAAGCGAAACTGGAAATTGGCGTGCAGAAAACTGGGATCTTTAATAGGAAGAAACGTCCGCCGGAAAGTCGAATCCGGGTCGCCGCCGCCTCGCTTCCAGACCGCGACCCAGTCGCCCTTTTGGTTCAAAAATTCCAGCCGAAAGGTATCCGCTCGGTCGGGTAGTTCGCCAAGTCCTTTGGGTTGGGTATAAAAACTAAGATACAGCGAATCGCCCGCCACCAGTCCGGCCAGATTGATCGGCTGCGAAGTCAGGGTGTCGGAGTCGTCCTGCGCTTGTTCGTTTACAAAGTTATACGGGATACCGTCCGCTTTTAGCCCGTCAAAGGTCGCGATGTTGATCGACGGGTGATTGGTGGTGAGCGTGTTGTTGATATAAACGCCGCTGCCCGGCACCCAAAGCTGCGGGTCGGGCCTGGTGGAAGCAGCCGTTGAAAAATCGTCGAAAAAGGGAAGAGCTAAGGCTTTTAAACGGGCAGCCGACGCTCGGACATTTTTCTTGGCAACCTCCGAAGTCGGCCCCAAAGGTACCAATTCGAGTTGCGCCTGCGCGGCGGTCGAAAGCCAGAGGCACAGGCCGAGCGAAAGTGCAACAAAACGAGGAAGGTAGCTAGAAATTGGTCTGAGGTTCATTCGAGTCATCGAGCGGGCGGATAACCCACAGGTCAATTACGTCCCCGATGCGTACATTATTGTTCGGCTCGGGATTTTGTCGCGCCACCGTGCCGGGCGCGGCGTCGCCATACTTGGCGTCATCAGGTTCCACTACCATAATCTGGCCAACTTTCAAGCCCGCGCCCACAATTTGGAATTTTGCCTCGTCCAGCGTCATCCCGACTACCTCCGGCATATCGAAGCGCGTCTCGCCCAGTCCGTCGCCGACTTCCAAATCAATCTTGGAACCCTTCGGAATGGGCTGACCGGGCAGAATTTCTTCGCCCTTGAACATTTGCTTCAACACCGCGCCCTGCGCCAGGTCGGGGACGTAGCGCAGGTTCCCGACTTCCAGGCCCGAGCTTTTGAGGAGCATCTGCGCGCTGCGCTGCGTCATGTCCGTCAGCTTGGGCATCTTGACCAGCGGCGCGGTTCGATACACCACCGTCACGTAGATTTTACGGCCTTCCTTCACCTTGGAACCCGGCTGAGGGTACTGCGAAATGACCGTCAGCGGCGGCACCTTGGGTACGAATGTGCAGTCGCTCACCTCGTAGCGCAGGTCGCGCTCATCCAGGAAATCTTCCAGTTCCTCGGCGTTCATCTTGCGCAGGTCCGGCACGGTGATCGACTCGCCGTGGTTGGTGCGCATGGGCAGGTACAGGAAGAAAAAAGCGAGAAAAAGAACGGTGACGAGGGAGACGATAATCCCGATATGGATGAGGAGGTCGGTTCGGGAGTTGGTACTTATCTTGGCCATGAATCAGCGGGGGCATTTCGTTTTTTGAACGGTAAAAGTAAAATTAAATTCCCGTCCCGCCAACAACCCTGTCAGGCGAAGCCAACAACCCTGTCAGGCTGAGCGTAGTCGAAGCCCGCCCCAGAATGCGTTGCATGTATTTTCCTAAAATGTCAAATTCCAAATTGACCACGCTGCCCGCTTGTAGCTGATGGAAGTTAGTATTTTCGTAGGTATAAGGAATAATCGTGACCCGAAACGAGGTATCGGTCACGTCGAAAACCGTCAAACTCACGCCATTGATGCAAATCGAGCCTTTTTCTACCAAAATATTCCCCAAACCTGCATCGAACTCAAAATCGAACAACCAACTACCGTCCCGCTCCTGCACCTGGGTACAAACGCCCGTCTGATCGACGTGGCCCTGCACGATATGGCCGTCGAAGCGTCCGTTGGCCACCATGCAGCGTTCCAGATTTACCGCATCGCCAATTTCTAATTTTCCCAAATTGGTTTTCAAGAGCGTTTCCTCCACCGCCGTAATGGAATACGCATCGCTCGCTACCGCCGTGACGGTGAGGCAAACGCCGTTGTGACTCAGGCTCTGATCGATTTTCAACTCGTCCGTCAGGGATGATTTTACATGGAAGGTCAGGTTAGTACCTTCCTGCTGGATGTCAGTTATTTTACCGACGGATTCTATGATTCCAGTAAACATTAATTTTAGTTGAGAATTGAGAGTGGAGAGTTGATAGTGGAAAATTGGTGTGCGGGCTGATTTGGTATTTCCTCAATTACATCGGATTTTTGCAAGTTGAGCTTCAATACAAGAATTGATAGCGAAATTAACGAAAGAATCGCTTTGACCTAAATCAAAACTCTCCATTCTCA
>JBBSKK010000385.1:0-4251 GCA_038256395.1 Cytophagales bacterium
TCATATCGGGCATATCGGGGACGTAGGGCTGGTAGGCGTGTAAGAGCAGTAACTCGGTTTCGGCCTTGTCGGCGAGTAGCTTGGTGGCGGCTAACGGACGGTCGGAGTGTTCCGAGAGGTCGATGGGGATGAGGATTTTTTTCATGAATTCAGAAGGTTGTTAATTTCCGCCCAATTTAGCAAAATTGCGTCGGAGGGTTTGTTACCAAATTGTTATTCAAGAAAAATTTAGGAAAGGATTACTCGGCGCTCACCCGCCAGATGGTACCGCTGTCGTCGTCGGCCACCAGCATCGAGCCATCGGCCAGCACGGTCACGCCCACCGGACGGCCATATACTTTGCTGTCCTCGGCATCGGCGATGAAGCCTGTCAGGAAATCCTCCATTTGGCCACTCGGCTGGCCGTTTTTAAAAGGCACAAACACCACCTTGTAGCCCGAAAGCTGCGAGCGGTTCCACGAGCCGTGCTGCCCGACGAACGCGCCGCCCCGGTACTTGGCCGGAAACTTATCTTTGTCATAAAATGCCAGACCGAGCGAAGCCGTGTGCGCCCCCAGCGGCACGTCGGGAACAATAGCCTTCTCGACCAATTCGGGCGCTTCGCCCTTGCGGCGCGGATCGACGTTTTGGCCGAAATAGGAGTAGGGCCAGCCGTAGAAGCCGCCTTTCTTGACGCTCGTCATGTAGTCGGGTACCAACTCGTCGCCCAGCTTGTCGCGCTCGTTCACCGCTGTCCACAAAGTATTGGTTCCTGGCACCCAGTCCATGCCCACGGGATTGCGCAGACCGCTGGCGTAAATTTCCTCGCCCGAGCCGTCGGGGTTGATGGTCAGGATATTGGCGCGGCGTTTTTCTTCGTCCATGCCGTGTTCGCCCACGTTGCTGGCCGAGCCGACGGAGACGAATATCTTCGAGCCATCAGGACTGGCCAGCAGGTTGCGCGTCCAGTGATTGTTGTAGCCTCCGGCAGGCAGGTCGAGGATTTTTTCGCCCTTGGCGATCATTTTAGTTTGTCCTTCCTGGTAGGGAAAACGCAGCAGTCCACCAGTGTTGGCGACGTAAAAGTGGTTGTCCAGCACCAGCATTCCGAAAGGCTGGTTGAGGTCTTCCAAGAAAACGGTTTTGCTATTCGGATTTCCGCCCCGTAAGAGCGTGTTGCGGTCGGCGGAGTTTTTGGTCTTGGACTCGGCCACGAAAACGTCGCCGTTGGGTGCCTGGTAAATCCAGCGCGGATGTTCCAACTCGGCGGCGAATTTCTCGACCTTGAATCCAGCGGGGGCTTGGGGCATTTGTCCGTCTTCCCAGCCGATGGCTTTGCTTTCGTTCCGCACCGACTCAGTGGCGTAGGGTGGGGGGAGGGTCAAAGATGCGACCTGGGTTTGAACCGAGTCGGGACCTTGGTTGGCGGCTTCTTGTTTTTCTTGGGATTTACAGCCGCTGAGTATTGCAGATGCCGCTAAAATGCAGGCGGCAAGGGTGTTGAGTGGGTGTTTCATGTGTCTCTTTCTTTGTGCCTTCTATTGGATGAGTGACTTGATGTTTTTAATCTGAAAAGGCGAAAAGAATAATGCCAAGGTGGGTTGAATTATTAAATTGCTAATCGGTTGAAGAATTGACTACAAATAAATTTGACCCCAGACCCTTGACCCAAAGTTATATTTTCGCCCAGCGACTCACCACGCCGCTAATTCCCAGCAGAATCAACACAAAAAAGAACCCCGAAGGTAATCCAAAGCCCTCGGCGATGAAACCCACGATGGGCGGCCCTGCCATGAAACCGATGAAACTTAACGTGGCGAAGGTCGCCAGCCCGGCGGCGGGGGTGGTGTCGGGCAGCCGCATGGAGGCGGCGTAAAGGATGGGCGCTCCCAGTGAGCAGCCGAAACCCAGCACCAGAAAGCCTAGTAGCACAACGTAGGGATAAGGAAAGAGAATGGTGATGAGTAAGCCCGCCGCCGCCAGAATGCCGCCAAAGGCCAGCAGGCGTTTTTGGCCAAAGCGGGGAATAATGGTGTCGCCGATGAAGCGCCCGATGGTCATGGCCAGCGAGAAGAAAGCAAAACCCAGTGCTGAAAAGGAGGCAGACGAATGGGCAATCTCCCGTAAATATATGGCACTCCAATCGAACGACACGCCTTCGCCCATCGACACGGCGATGCCGATGAAAATCAGGATCAGCAACGCCTTCGTCGGACGAGCCAGAGAAGTGCTGTTGGGAGATTTTTCCTCGTGGATTTCTTGCAGCGTGCCTTGAATCAAAAAAATAAAGACAATCAGAAAAATGGCCACGCCCAGCATGTGCAGCGAGGCCGGAACGTCGGCAAAAATCAACCCTCCCGCCAGCGTGCTACCCGCCATGCCGCCCAGGCTCCACATCCCGTGGCAGGTGGACATGATGGTGAGGTTTTGCTCTTTTTCAAGATTGGCCGCGCAGGTGTTCATCGAGACGTTGAGCAGGGCCGTAAAAAAGCCCATGACGAATAAGCCGAAACTGAGGATGAACAGGTTATTCGCCAGAATAGGAATCATCACGCTGGCGAAGAACCCCAGCCCGGCGATGAGGCTGCCTCGCGCCGAGCCGATGCGCTGAATGATTTTGCCCGTGAAGGGATTCATCACAATGGAGCCGATGGGCAGCAGAAAAAGCGCCAGGCCGAGTTCGGCGTCGTTGATGCCGAGGTTGTACTTGACGTAGGGAATCCGCGCCACCCAACTGCCGAACAGGAAGCTGTCGGCGGCAAAGACCAGCCCCACCGCCCGCGCCAGGGGATTGGCGAAGAAGTCGGACAACGCACGAAGAATTGACGGGCTTTTGGTTGCGGTGGAAAGGGCCATTCAATAAAAAATACAATTTTATTTGTAGGCAAAGGTACCAAGCATTGCCCGGAATCGTTTACGAAAAGGAAAGGCAGTCGGGAACTATTCCGGGTAGCCTGAACGTATAAAGGGGGATTTTAAAAATATAAAATAAGCAAGAAGAACGTATGCGGAAAATAGGAGGAGTGCTAGCGGCAGGAATGGTGATGATGGGTTTACTGGCTGGTTTCAGGAAAGTTGAAAGTAACGTAAAACAAGACATCGCCACTCACCAAAAAGTGCCCACCCCGCCGCTTACCGACGCTCAGGAAACAGAGCAACTTTGCGCCAATCTCTACGATTCGCTCCACCTCGAAGCCGCCGGGCTTTCCCGCGAAGCCTTCCGCTATGCCTGGTACGGTTTCCGGGAAGCGGAATTTTCAAAGCCCGTTCTGGCCATCGCCGATTTCAGTCAGTCCTCCCGCAACAAAAGACTCTACGTCATTGATTTCAGCACCAATCGGGTCGTGATGAATACTTACGTGGCCCACGGGCGAAATTCCGGTCAGGAATTTGCGAGCAAATTTTCCAACGTCAACTCCTCATACCAGTCAAGTCTGGGATTCTACCGCGCCCTGAACACCTACCAGGGAAAGCACGGCTTGTCGCTGCGCTTGCAGGGTTTGGAAAAAAATATCAACGACCAGGCCCTGGCACGAGCCATCGTCATGCACGGCGCCGACTACGTCAGCGAGGACTTCATCCGGCAGAAGGGCCGCCTAGGCCTCAGCCTCGGCTGTCCTGCCATTTCGCAGGCCGAACACGAAAGTCTGATTAAACTGCTACGCGACGGAGCGGGCTTGTTTTTGTACTATCCTGACGCCGATTACCTGGCCCATTCCAAAATTCTGCACCCGGCGGTCGTTGCGGCCAGCCAGGCTTCACCAAAGGATTCTACCGCTCAAATCGCCCCTTTTGCCAAATCGTAAACCTCCTTGTAGTAGGACAAATTCCCGGCTTTGTCCACATCGGCAGGTAGGTAGTAGAGGAACGTCGGCACCTTTTTCTTTAAAGGATACGTCTTGGGCTTGCGCTCTTGCTCGGGTGTGGCGAGGGCTTTCTCCACAAAATTTTCCTCCACAATTTTCTCTCCGGCGATGAAGTTGGCCAGTTGCGCGGGTTTTTCCAGCCGCACGCAGCCGTGGCTCCGCCAGCGTTGGTCGGTACCGAAGAGGGTCCGTACGTCGGTATCGTGCAGGTAAATCGCGTAGGGATTTTGGATGTTCACCTTCATGAAACCCAGCGAATTGCCCTCGCCCGAGTCCTGCCGGAAACGGTAGGGAAAATTTCCTTCCGAAATACTGGGCCAATCGATTTGGGTGGGATCGACCACTTTGCCTTTCCGGTCGAGCACCTCGATGCCGTTACGTTCCAAATAATACACATTTTCGCGGA
>JBBSKK010000386.1:0-4242 GCA_038256395.1 Cytophagales bacterium
CGTACAGCAGAAAGTAAGCAACAGCTTCCGCACAATGGCAGGGGCCGCTTACTATGCCCGTATTGCCGGCTTTATCTCCACCCTGAGAAAGAACAACCTGAACGTCTTCGATAAATTGACCGACGTTCTAAGCGGCAGCTTCACTTGGGCTACCTAAATAATTACAAAAAACCTTAATTGTCTCGTCCTGAAATAGGTTGACTAAAATCAACCCCATGAAACAAGACAAAACAAAGATGAGGCGTGATCTCACCCGAGGCCTATGAAGTGTTATTGGAAAACACACCAGTATCTCAAAGAATGAAACTGACCATCGCTCAGGAACATACCTGAGTGAATGTCAAATGATTATTGTATTTTTACAAGTCAACAATCTAT
The DNA here is from genome assembly GCA_038256395.1 of Cytophagales bacterium. Classification (GTDB taxonomy): domain Bacteria; phylum Bacteroidota; class Bacteroidia; order Cytophagales; family Spirosomataceae; genus Persicitalea. The sequence goes on from JBBSKK010000386.1 coordinate 379, forward strand.
AAAAATAGTCAACCTATTTCAGGACGAGACAAACTCTCAACTCTCAACTCTCAACTCTCCACTAAATTCAAGAACTCGCTCGTAGTACCTTTCGTACATTGGCAGGATGCGGGTGATATCGAATTCCTGGGCGCGGGCGAGGGCATTTTCTTTGAATCTGGGCAGGTTTTCGTCTTTCAGGATGGTGATGGCATTTTTTACCATATCGTCCACATCGCCGAGGTTGCTGAGGAAGCCCGTGACGCCTTGCACGTTCAATTCGGGCAAGCCGCCGACGTTGGTCGTGACGAGCGGCACTTCGCAGGCCAGGGCTTCCAGGGCCGCCAGGCCGAAGCTCTCGCTTTCGGAGGGCATCAGGAAGAGGTCGGCGACCGAAAGCACTTCTTCAATGGCGTCGAGCTTACCCAGGAAGCGGACATCGGGATACAAATCCAGTTCCATGCACAGCTTTTCGATGCGGGCGCGGTCGGGGCCGTCGCCCACTAGCAGCAGTTTGCTGGGTACCTGCTGGCGCAGTTTATGGAAAATCATAATCACATCGTCGATGCGCTTCACCTTGCGGAAGTTGGAGGTGTGGACGATTAATTTCTCGCCGTTCGGACAAATCGCCAGCTTGAAGTGGTCTTTTTTCTGCCGCTTGAAGCGCTCGAGGTCGATGAAGTTGGGGATGACCTCGATGTCCTTCGTCACGGCAAAGTGGCGGTAGGTGTCGCTTCGCAAAAACTCCGACACCGCCGTGATGCCGTCCGACTGGTTGATGCTGAACGTCACCACGGGTTCGTAGGACGAATCCTTGCCTACCAGCGTGATGTCGGTACCGTGCAGCGTGGTAATGACTGGAATATGGATGCCCTGCGTGGCCAAAATCTGCTTGGCCAGATAAGCCGACGAAGCGTGCGGAATGGCGTAATGCACGTGCAGCAGGTCCAGCTTCATGTACTTGGCCACGTGGACCATCTCGCTCGACAGCGCCGACTCGTAGGGCGGGTACTGAAACAGCGGGTAAGCCGGAATATTTACTTCGTGGTAATAGAGATTCTCATTGAAAAAATCCAGGCGCTGCGGCTGAGAGTAGGTAATGAAGTGAACCTGGTGATCCACTTTGGTGAGGGCTTTGCCAAGCTCGGTGGCCACCACGCCACTGCCTCCGAAGGTGGGGTAACAAACGATTCCTATTTTCATAAATGGGGAAGAAAGAACAACGGCGGAAAATCGACTTTTTCGTTCAATGTCAGAACTCGTTGGAATTGATTTGGCTTACTAACACTAAAACCCACTAAATTTATTCCAAACCGCCGGATAAAGATTTTGTTAAGTTTCGTGGCGTATATTTTCGTGTCGGTAATCGTCAACTTCGGCCTTCTAATTTTCCACTCCCGTGGCCCGTACTCCTAAATTCACCTTTCGCCAGTACCTGGCAGGTTTCCTGCGGCTGGTCAGGATGCCGAATTTGCTCATCCTAGTGCTGACGCAGTACCTTACCCGCGTGCTGCTGGTGGGACCGCGCGGCGAATGGCGGCAAATCGTGACTGACCCGAGAATGATGGTGTTGAGCCTGGCCACGGTCAGCATCGCGGCGGCGGGCTATATCATCAACGACTACTTCGACGTCAAAATCGACATCGTCAACAAGCCCGAGCGCGTCGTCATCGGCCGCTACCTCAAAAGACGCGTGGCGATGGGGGCACACCAGTTTTTCAACGTTGCGGGCGTACTACTGGGCTTGCTGGTAAGCAAATGGATTTTTCTGATTAACGTATTGTCTGTTACGCTGCTGTGGTTCTACTCCGAGCGTTTCAAGCGCACCACCCTGGTGGGCAATCTGGTCGTGTCGCTGCTGACGGCCCTGAGTGTGCTGGTGGTGACGGTCGTTTACCCCGAAAACCGGAAGCTGGTTTTCATCTACGCCCTTTTCTCATTCGCCATCACGCTGGTGCGCGAAATCATCAAGGACATGGAGGACGTGCGCGGCGACGCCTCCCACGGCTGCCGCACGCTACCCATCGTCTGGGGCATTCGGCGCACCAAGATTGTCGTCTATCTCCTGGTGGCCGCATTTATCACCACCCTTTACCTGATGGCGCATTCACTCAACAATTCCGCGCTGGCCTGGCTGTTTACCGCACTGCTGCTACCGATCGCCTGGCTCGTTTATCGGTTGGTTTTCGCCGATACCCGGCGCGAATTCGCCCGGCTCAGTATGCTGTGCAAGCTCATTATGCTGCTGGGGCTGGCGACTATGGTTTGGGCGTGAAAATCAATCTTGAATGTGGAAATGTGAGAAGATATATAGCAACTCCTGCGTTCCGGCATTCACTGATTACTCGTTTAAAAGTACCGTTTACTGGATTCTGGTTGTCTGGGGGCTTTGGGTTGGCTATATTTGGTTTTATACAAACTTCATTCACCCCAAGCTTCTTGAAAAATGAAAAACACACTTACCCTTATTCTTGCCTTACTTTTGCTATCTCCTCTCGCTCTCCGCGCCCAGGAGTGCATGGGCATTGCGCTCAAAGAAGGCAGCGGTTACGAAATGCTGAGCTATAATGGCAAGGGAAAAGAAAACGGGCGGATGGTGTACAAGATAAAAAAAGTGAGCAAAGACGGGCCCGACACCGTCATCGAGATGGAGTTCGAGAACTTTGATAAGAAGGATAACTCCCAAATGACCAACACCTTTACAATGCGCTGCAACGGCAACGAGATGCGCTTGGACGCCAGTTCGATGATGCCCCAGGGGCAGAATCAGCAAATGGAGAGTTTCGATATGAAGTTCACCTCCAACGACATTGTGTATCCGGGAAATATGTCGGTTGGGCAAAAACTACCCGATGCCTCCATGCACGGCGAGGGGTCGGCGGGGCCCATATCCATGACGTTCGATACGGATTTCGTCAACCGCCGGGTAGAGTCCAAGGAGTCGATCACCGTCCCTGCCGGAACCTTCGAAGCTTACAAGATAACGTACGACATGAACGTCAACATGAAGAGCGTGATGAAGATGAATTACGAATTCAACAGCGTCTCGTATCGCTCCCCCAAAGTACTTTGGGACGTAAAAACCGAAACCTACCGTAATGGTAAGTTGATGGGCAGCACGGTGCTGAGTAAGATTTTGTGATTCTTGGAAAACCAATTGACTGTCACACAAAATGGCCGCACAAAATGTGCGGCCTTTTTGTGTGACGTCGTAATTGGACAACAGGTTAGTATGGATCTGGTTAAAAGAAAATTAATTCCCCAGAACATCCATAAAGCGACGGAATGACTCGTCTCATTCTTTCATAAGGAAGTGGTGGCATACTTTACAGGTTAATTCACCCATCAAGAAGCAAGTTCAACGTGCCGATAAACCGGACCATCTCAAAGAAGCTAATTTACTAGTAAAAAATTCGGGCTGCCCTTTTTACAGAAGGTGCGGCCCGATTGTGTATATTCGCCAAATCATTAAAAATTTCCGGTAGAGTGGCAGTTTTTGGCTCCTGCCAACCTCAACTTTTCATAATTAGAACGCTCTCTGTTTGATTTTACAACACACTTAAAGATAACAACTTAGTACAATGGCCGGTACGTATATTTTTTATACACTACTGATGGTTTTTATGATCTTCATGTCATTGCCATCGGTACAGTCTGCCAATGGAAGAGATGGTATTCTGATCAACTTGGAACCGTACCGGTACTGGGGAGCAAATATGGTTCTTTTGATCGTACTTTACTCCTTTATTATTGGTTGCCGCTACTTCGTCGGCATTGATTATGAAGCCTACCGGGAGTGGTACCTTGAACTTCAGCAAACGGGCATTTATCCCCGGGAAATAGAATTTGGGTATGAATGGTTAAACTACCTCCTCTACTATCTAA
>JBBSKK010000387.1:0-4238 GCA_038256395.1 Cytophagales bacterium
ATGATCAATCAAAAATATGGGGGTGAAAATTGATATTTTTCATGGTTTCAATTTAGATCGCTTGCTGTTTGATCGGGTGAATTCTATTACAAACGTGCTGGCGGGTACAATCACCTCACCTCCGCTTCACAAGCCTCCATCAATCCCTTGATATACCCAACACCAAACAAATTGCCTTTCATCTCGTAACCGACACTTTCGTTGCTTTCACCTGCCATCGTCGGTACGTGGTCGGAGCGCAGCGGCACGTCGAGACCCGCTTCGTAGTAGCATTTCATGGTGCGGTACATATCCGTCGGGCCGTTGTCGTGGAAGGTCTCGCGGAAGTCGGCGGGCGTCCCGGCGACGTCGCGGATGTGGACGAAAAAGATTCTTTCCTGCCCGAACTCCCGGATCAGTTCCGGCACGTTTTCCTGCATGGTCGTGTAGGTACCCTGGCAGAAGGTTAGACCGTGCGAGGTACTGTTGGAAAATGCCAGAGCTTTCCGAATGGCGTCCGCCGAGGTGAGGATGCGCCCGATACCATTGACCGGGCTGCTGGGCGGGTCGTCGGGATGGAGGGCCATTTTCACGCCGTTGGCCTCGGCGACGGGCATGATTTGTTCGATGAACCAGTGGTAGTTTTCCCAAATCTGGCTTTTGGAGAAAGTGCCGTATTTTGAAATCGGCTCCTGCTTTGATGCCTTATGGTTGAACCCGCTGACCAACGCCCCGCCCCGCTCAGGCAAGCCCTTGTGGGTGCGGTACCAGCCTGTCGCCATGAAGTTGTAGCACAGAAGCTTTACGCCCAACTTGCCCATGTTCTCCAGCATCCGACAGTACTTCTCGATGTCCCGCTCCCGGCCCGGCAGACCCAGCTTGATGCGGATCATGTCGATCTGGTCGCCTTCCAGACCGATGATCTCGAAGCCATTTTCAGAGTAGATTTCCTGCGAGTGTCGGAAAGATTCCAGATCGTCGATCGAGGGCATTCCGGTCAGTTCGGGCGCGAGTTTGACGATGACTTCCGTGATGCCCATCTGTTGGACGAGTCGCCATTTTTCGTCGGGTCGGTTGCCGAAGAAGAGGTAGGTTAGGTTCATTTTTATCAAAAATACCCCCCCTTGTCCGTAATCGACTGCACGGATTCGCCGTCTTTGACCCAGCCGAAAATAAGCTTTTCGTTCTCCTTGATCTCCTGAGCACGCAGCAGCACCTCGTAGGCGATGTCGCGCGGCACGGCCAGCACCCCGTCGATGTCGCCCAGCAGCACGTCGCCGGGCTTGATGATGACATCGTCGATTTGCAGCACGGTTTGGTAGTGCGTGATCTGGCAGCGACCCAGGCTGCCATTGGACGAGCGGTACTTGTAGAATACCGGGAAATCGGCCTCCAGAATCTGGTGCGTGTCGCGGATGCCGCCGTCGATGCAGGCGGCCTTGATGCCCTTGCCCGTGGCGGTGGCAGTCATCACGCCGCCCCATTGAGTGCCTTTTTCGTCCTTGCTGGTATCCCAGATGACGAATGAATTGGCGTGCATAGCGTCGAGCATTTGCACCCGAAACTCCATTTCGCCGCTCAGCATAGCGTTAGGCGCACTTTTCACCGTAAAGGCAAAGCCAGCCACGGTGCGGTACTCGCGTAGCGGCACGATGCGGTTAGGCAGGGCCTGGTTCATCAAGCAAAATTCCCGTAGCACGTCGTTGACGGCTCCGGTGTAAAGCTGCTCGAAGCGCGAGAGGAGTTCTTCGTCCGACACGGGAAATGTTTTGGTGGAAATGTATTCCCTTTCCTGAATGATCTTTTCCAGATTCATCATCCCGACTTCCTTTTTGTATTGCTCAATGCCGTTTTGGGTAGCTTCCATTTTTTATTTAATCGTTTAATCGTTGAACTGATGTTTACGTGTTTTTTTGTTTAAAATTCTGACTATTAGAGTCTTATTAACTGTTGACATTTAACCGTCAGCTAAACGCCCGCACTGGCCAGAAACCCGCCGTCCACGGGTAGGGTGATTCCCGTCACAAAACCCGCTGCTTCATCGTTGATGAGCCAGTTCATAGCACCGATGAGTTCGGGGGCTTCGCCGAAGCGTTTGAGGGGCGTGTGGCCCAAGATGCTTTGGGCGCGTGGGGTTTGGGAGCCGTCTTCGTGAAACATGATTTTGCGGCTGCGGTCGTTGAGGAAAAAGCCCGGCGCAATGGCGTTGACGCGGATACTGGCCGGGGCCAGGTACACCGCCAGCCATTGGGTAAAGTTGGCGATACCGGCCTTGGCGATGGCGTAAGCCCCGACTTTGGTTAGCGGTCGGTAGCTGGTCATGGAGGCGATGTTGACGATGTTGCCGCGCTTGTGTTCGGCCATATCTCGGCCAAAGACGAAGCAGGGAATCACCGTTCCCATCGTGTTGACGTCTATCACGCTTTGGAATACGTCCATTTTAAGATTGAAAAAACCTTTAACGGAGCCGTCGTCCAGCAATTCCCGTTCGTCGAACTCGGTAATGTTGGTCAGGGCTTCATTCTGGTTGCCGCCCGCGCCGTTGATGAGGATATGACAGGGGCCGAGTTGTTCGTTGACCGCGTCGCGGGCCGCTTTGACGGATGCCTCGTCCGAGACATCGCAACTGACCGAGATGGCCGTGCCACCCGCCTGGCGGATTTCGTCTTCGACACTTTTCAGTTTGTCCAGGCTGCGGCCAAGTAGTGCCACTTTGTAGCTCTGCCGCGCCAGGTCCCGTGCCATTTCGGAGCAGAGTGTACCGCCTGCGCCAGTAACTACCGCTACTTTATTCATTTCATTCATTTGATAACCAGTTTTTTATATTAAAATAACAAACATCTTGAACCAAGTTTTTTAACAAATCTTCGTCATTGGGCACTTGCCCTGTTTCCACCCACTCGCCCACGAGGTTGCAAAGAATCCGACGGTAATAGTCGTGGCGAGTCATGGAAAAAATGCTGCGCGAGTCGGTGGTCATGCCGATGGCCGTACTGAGCAGTCCGTAGTTAGCAAGCGTGGTCAGTTGCTCGCTAATACCCTGGTAGTGATCGTTGTACCACCAGGCGGGGCCAAACTGGATTTTCCCGGCCACGCCATCCTGCGAAAAGGAACCCGTCAGTGAGGCAAAGGCAGCGTTGTCGGCAGGATTGAGGGTGTAGAGGATGGTTTTAGGCAGACTTTCGGCCAGATCCAGATCATCCAGAAAACGGCTGAGCGAGGCGATGTCGGCGGTGCGCCCGATGGCTGCGAAGCCGCCCGCGCCGCCGACTTTGTCTCGCAACACCGAACTCGTAAAACGAAATGCCCCAATATGAAGCTGCATTTTCCAGTCACGCTTTGCGTATTCTTTTCCTAAAAAACAAAGAACGTGCGACTGCAATTTGATGAGTGCCTCAGCTTCAAGTACTTCTTTATTCAGTATTTTTTCAAAAAGCATTCCCGCCTCTCGTTCGTCAGTTTGGCGATACGAAAAGCCCGAGTCGAAGGAATGGTCGGACAGCAGGCAACCGCATTTTTTGAAAAAATCCAGGCGGCTAATAAGCGCTTTTTTGTACGAATCCAAATCCCTTGTTTCCAGCTTGGTTTGTTGCGAAATCTTTCCCAGCCACGGCCCGAAGGTACCTTGCCCGAAAGCCACGATGTTGTCGCCGCGCAGCGATGGCAAACATTGGAATCCCGCCTTCTGCGCCGCAAATACCTGGTGATATTCCAATGAGTCGGCCAGGTCGTCGGAAGTGCAGAGCATCTCGACATTGAATTTTTGTAATATAGCTTGGGCCGTAAAATCTTCCTGGGCCAGCAGTCCATTGGCTTTTTCCCAAATAGCCGCCGCATTGTTTTCATCCAGAATTTCCTCTATTCCAAAAATAGTCCGCAACTCCATACCCGACCAGTGGAAAAGGGGGTTGCCTACGGTCTTTTTCACGCACCTGGCCCAGGCCACAAACTTGTCGAAGTCCGGCGCGTCGCCCGTGATGAGGCGTTCGGGTACGCCGCAGATGCGCATGGCGCGGTGCTTGTAGGGATCGCCCGCCACCCAAACCTCCTGAATAGTCCCAAACTGCCGGTTGGTCGCCACGGATTCCGGGTCGATGTGGTTATGGAAATCCACGATCGGCAGCCCGGCGGCGACCTCGTGGTAAAGTCCGCGTCCGGTGGTATTGTATAGCAGGAAATCGTTGGTTATGAATTTCATCAGCTTACGACTTCTTTTTTGTGGTTTTGCTCAATGTCTGTTGGTTCGGGTTTCGCTTTTG
>JBBSKK010000388.1:0-4228 GCA_038256395.1 Cytophagales bacterium
AAAAAACCTTGCCCCCCCCCCCCCTCAAATTATGAAAAACACCAACAATTACGCCAAAGTCTCCGCCCTGGCTTTCCAGATGCTCGGTACCATCGTGCTTTTCACTTACGGCGGCTCCAAGCTGGACGAGTGGCAGCAGAACAAGGTACCCGTTTGGACGCTGGTGCTGTCGCTCCTTTCTATCGCCGGGTCGCTGTACCTTTTTATCCGCACGGTAACGAAAGAATAAGTCAGGTCTGGCCATTTTGACGCGAAAGCCTTACCTTTGCTCCCGCAAAAAACGGGCGGAAGTTCGCCTTCGCTATGCTTCGCAGTTTACTCCTTACTTTACTCCTCGGAATTGCATTTTTCTCAGTCGAGCGTTTCGGCTACAGCTTCTACGTACACCCCTGGATTAACTACATGCTCCTCTTTTTTTTGGCGATTTCTTTTTTGATTCATCGCCTCATGGAGTTCGGTTTCAGGAACAAAAGGGACAAATTCGTGGAATTTTACCTATCGACGGTCGTTGCGCGACTTTTGCTATGCATCGCGTTCGTGGCGATCGCCTTTTATCTAGGCGTTGGAAATGCCCCGGTCTTCATCGCCAACTTTTTTGCACTCTATTTATTTTACACCATTTTTGAAATATACGGTTTATATCGTACCTTGCGCCGCGATTCGTGACCCCTGCGTACTTTAACTATTTATGTCGACACCCATTCGCCGTTTTTTATCATTTGCCTTCGTTTCGGCTTTCCTGATTTCCAACCCGTTACGATGCCTTGCCCAAGCCGACCACGACGACACCGTGGTTCAAGAAATCAACGCCGCCGAGGATGATCTGGATCATCGGCTCGCAGAGAACGAGGAGGAGTTCAACATTGGCGAGATGATAATGCACCACATCGCCGACTCCCACGAGTGGGAATTTGCCCACGGCGTGGTGCTACCGCTGCCCGTCATTCTTTACTCACCCGATCGGGGCGTGGAAGCGTTCATGTCTTCCAAATTCCACAACAACAACCACGAATACGAGGGCTACCACCTGATTCACGGCGATTCGGAGGAAATTGTCCCCGCAGACGAGAGCCGCACGGTGTACGACTTCTCAATTACCAAGAACGTGGCATCCATGTTGCTGAGTGCCATTGTTTTGGTGCTAATTTTCGGTAGCGTGGCGAGTGCCTACAATAATCGTAAGGGCAAAGCGCCGCGTGGTTTCCAGTCGGCTATGGAGGTACTGATTCTCTTCATCCGTGACGAGGTGGTCAAGCCCAGCATTGGCCCCAACTACCAGAAGTACCTACCGTATCTGCTGACGCTGTTCTTCTTCATTTTGGTCAACAACTTGCTGGGACTACTCCCCGGTGCCGCCAACGTAACGGGCAACATCGCCGTCACGTTGACGCTGGCTGTGATTACGTTCCTGATCGTCCATTTCAATTCCAACAAGCACTACTGGCTTCACCTGGTGAAGCCCGAAGGCGTGCCGCTGGCGCTGCTGCCGATTATTATTCCGGTCGAGATTGTGGGCGTATTCATGAAACCTTTCTCGCTGATGATCCGGCTTTTTGCCAACATGACGGCGGGTCACATCATCTTGCTGAGTCTGTTCGGACTGATCTTTATTTTCAAAAGCATTTTCGTTGCCCCCGTCGTTTCGGCTTTCGCGCTGTTCATGAATTTCATCGAAATTCTCGTTGCCTTCATTCAGGCGTTCATCTTTGTGTTGCTGTCGGCGATGTACATCGGCAGTGCCATCGAGCACAACCACGAGGCGGATCACGGGATGTAGACGTTGGACGTTGGAAAATATTGAAATCCAATGTCCAGAGTCCAAATTCCAATATCCCTTTTACTAGTAATTTCTTTTTTCAATTTTTCTATATATCTAAACAATCAAATTTATGTTACTCCAAATTTTGCTTCAAGCTGCTGAGACGAGCGGTGTAGGTCTAGCGGTAATGGGTGCCGGTATCGGTGCTGGCCTAGCGGCTATTGGTGCCGGTGTGGGCATTGGTCGCATCGGTGGCAGCGCGATGGAAGGCATCGCCCGTCAGCCCGAAGCGGCTGGCCGCATTCAAACTGCGATGCTTATCATCGCGGCACTGATCGAGGCCGTGGCTCTTTTCGCCGCCGTTATCTGTCTGCTGATCTCGTTCAAGCTGTAATGTGGTACGGGCTTCCAGCCCGTCTCCGAGTCGCAAGCTTTCAAAAGCAAGCAACAAAACCCGAACCGCTCACTTCCCCACGCATTAGGCCGCCGGAACAGGTTAAAAAAACACCCCCGCAGGAGCATTAGGTTCCTGCGGATTTTTGAAAAAAGATTGAAAAAAAATAATCGACCATTTGAATTGAAGAATTGAAATCTAAAACAAGCGATCTCATAATTCATAATTCATAATTCATAATTCATAAATGTCACTACTTACCCCCGCCATCGGCTTGATTTTCTGGATGCTGGTAGTCTTCCTGCTACTGGTTTGGATACTCCGCGCTTTTGCCTGGAAACCCATCATCGACGGTCTGAACGACCGCGAGCGCGAAATCCAGGGTGCCCTGGATCTGGCCGGGCAGACCAGAGCCGAAATGGCCAAGTTGAAGGCTGACAACGCTAATATGGTCGCCGAAGCCAACGCCGCCCGCGACACAATTATTCGTGAAGCCAAAGAAGCATCCGAGCGCATGATACTGGAAGCCAAGGACAAAGCCATCACCGAAGGTCAGAAAATGATCGACAACGCCCGCGAGACCATTCAGAACGAGCAGTACGCCGCTATTGCCAAAATGAAGGAAGAAGTAGCCACCCTTTCGCTCCAAATCGCCGAAAAGGTGCTGCACCGCGAACTGAACGACAAGTCCGCCCAGGAAAAACTAATCGCCGACCTGGCCTCCTCCGCCCGCCTGAACTGATACTGAATAATTTCGTCAGTCGATTTGTCCTTTTTTGCAACAAAAAACTGAATGATGAAAAATGAGGTATAATTATCTCATCATTCATCACTCATCACTCATCACTCAAAAATGTCCGTAGCAACCGTAGCCTCCCGATACGCCAAGTCGCTCATCGAACTGGCCGAGGAAAGAAAAGTGGTAGAAACCGTGTATCAGGATATGCTTTTGTTCCGCGATACCGCTAAGGCTAACCGCGGCCTGATGCTGGCCCTGAAAAGCCCGGTCGTGCGCCACGAAAAGAAATTGGGAATCCTGAAAGCTATTTTCAAAGAAAGGGTTAGTCCCGTTTCTTATTCTATTTTCGAGATTATTACCCGCAAAAATCGGGAAGCGATCCTGGATGAAGTAGCCGAGGAGTTTATTAAGCAATATAATACCTATAAAGGCATCCAAAAAGCGACGATCACGACCACAATTCCCCTGAACGCTGCCCTGAGCGCACAATTCAATAAGATTGTGGCCGACGCCACGGGCAAGACGGTGGAACTGGAAGAGAAAGTGGACGAGAGTCTCATTGGCGGCTACGTGCTGCGCGTGGGCGACCGCCAAATCGACGCCTCCCTAAAAAGCCGTCTGAATGAACTGAAACTGGAATTGATCGATTAAAGATTTTACTTTTTATCTGAATAGTTTGAAAGACTTTGCTGCTTTGCGGTAAAGTCTTTTTTTTTGCTAAAAAGCCAACCATGAACATTCTCGAAGAGACGCGTAAGGTCGATATTCTGCAAGTAGTGCAGGGTTTGGGATTAAAAATCCACGAACACCGGAAAATCATTTGCCCGTTTCACGCCGAGAAAACGCCTTCGCTTTATCTATATCCCAACACCAATACTTACTATTGTTTTGGTTGCGGCAAGCACGGGGACGTGATTCATTTTTACGCGGGTTTTTGTCAATTGGAATACAAAAAAGCCATGCACGAATTGGCTTTTCACTACGTGCCAGGCTACGTGAGGCGGGAAACGCCACCGCCGCGCGAACTTATGCCACGACCCGAAATCCCCGCCGATAACCTAACGGACACGAAGGAATACGAATATCACGAGGTTCACACGGAGATTTACGAGACTTTTAAAGATTACTGCGAATCGCAGGGCGAGACGGATGTTTCGCAGCAGGGTAACGCTTACCTGAAAGAGCGAGGCTTTACGGACTACACGCTGCGAAATTTTGGAATTTTTGTGGTGAAAGATTACCACAACGTCAACCACTACATGCGGACGCGGTTTGCGGCGGCGGATTTACGCGAGTGCGGGCTGTACAACGAGAAGGACAACCTGGTTTTTTACAA
>JBBSKK010000389.1:0-4225 GCA_038256395.1 Cytophagales bacterium
ATCAACTGGGTGATTTCCCGTACTTCCCGCGCCGTTGATGGCTCGGGGCAATCGGTAACGGATCAGAATGTGATCAACGGCCAGAACGCCGTATTGAACACCACGTTTAACAGCACTTTTCCGGGACCCGAAACCGACAATGCCTACGTTCCCCGTCCCGATGGCGTTCACTTCGCCGGACAAGAAGGACAAAGCATCCTGGCCAACCTCTGGAACAATGCCCTAAATACCACCTTTTTCTCTACCATTACACCCGTAACCCCCACGCCGACGCCACCGCTCACCACCTCGTGCGGCAAAGACAATGCCACCGTGAGCCTTACGCTCCCCTCCGGATACGCATCCTACGAGTGGTCCACCGGACAGTCGGGCCAGACCATCGCCATCAACTCGCCTGGTACGTACCGGGCCGTTTTGAAAGATGCCAAAGGCAACGCCATTCCCAGCCCCAGCGTCACGATCGCCAACACCGTGCGGCCACTGAAACCCACCATTATTCCGGGCGGACAGCAACAAGCCTGCGCCGACGCGGGCTTCGAATTCACCGCTTCAGGCGGCCCGGACTACTTCTTGTGGAGCGACGGCAGCAGCACCAAATCCTTCCGGGCGACCCAACCGGGCAACTACACGGTGAAAGCGCAGAATGTATTCGGTTGTGAGTCGGAACTGTCGGCCCCCGTTTCGCTAACGGTGCGTCCTAAGCTTAGTGTACCGCTGATCGAACAGTCCGGGCCATACAGCCTGACGGCCGCCATTAGCGAACCCAACTTGAACGAAAAGTACGAATGGAAGGTGGGCAGCCGCTTTCTGAAACCCGAGACAGCGACCATCAAAGTGACAGAATCGGGCAGCTACACCGCAAGAGCCAAGGCGGTGTTCACGCTGGGCAGTAACAATTCGCTAACCTGCTATTCCGCCTACGCGCCCCCCATTTCCTTTTTGCTTTCGGAGAACGATGGCGTAGTCATCTTCCCTAATCCCAGCCGGGAGGGAATCGTCTACGTCGAAACCCTCGAAAATCTGGCGAACGCTGAGGTGGCTTTCTACAATATCAACGGCTCCATCATCCGCACCCAGCGTTTTCCGTTACTAAACCAACGCCAGCGTATCGACGCCAGCACCTTGCCACCCGGCCTGTACATCGTCCGGGTGCGCGCGCCCGGCCTCGACGTGACCAAGCGTATCGTCATTGATTGATAAAATAGGACTTCATGAAGGCCCCTGCTCTGCGGGGGCTTTTTGCGTTTTAGGGCGGGGGCAATCCTCCTTCGCCGTATTTGGTTGGTAAGTTTACAGCTAGTAATTTTGAAGCTTAAAAATTGTAAGAATATCCCGCCAAACCATTGAACAAATCGCCCCTTTGGGCCGTTGAGAAGAAGTAACATGGAAACGAATTATTTGCCATCCGGCTTCCTGCCTATTGTCGTCCAGTTCGTGCTGGCGCTGGGTTTTATCGTCGTGACGATGATCGTCACGCACAACATCGGCCCCAGCCGCAAGGGCAAGGTCAAGGATGCCCCCTTCGAGTGCGGCATCGAGGTGGTGGGCGACGCCCGCACACCCATTTCGGTAAAGTACTTTCTGGTCGCCATTCTGTTTGTGCTGTTCGACGTCGAGGTTATTTTCATGTATCCCTGGGCTGTCAATTTTAAGAAATTGGGAATGTTCGGTTTTGTAGAAATGATCCTGTTCATGACACTCCTGCTGGCGGGCTTTTATTACATTATCCGTAAAGGAGTTTTGAAGTGGGAAGAGTAAGTCAATTGATAGTTGATAATTGACAATGGCCAATTCTTTCGATTCAAAATCCATTATCACTTATCAATTATCCACTATCCATTAAAAGAAATGAAATCAGTAGATATAGTCGAAGCGCCGGCGGGCCACACGGGTTCCGGGTTCTTCGCCACCTCATTTGACGAAGTCATCGGCATTGCCCGCAGCAACTCGCTTTGGCCATTGCCATTTGCCACCTCCTGTTGTGGAATCGAGTTCATGGCCACCATGGGTTCGCACTACGACATCGCCCGTTTCGGTTCCGAGCGGCCCAGCTTTTCGCCCCGCCAGGCCGACTTGCTGATGGTGATGGGTACCATTGCCAAAAAAATGGCCCCGATCCTGAAGCAGGTTTACATCCAGATGGCCGAACCCCGCTGGGTGCTGGCGATGGGGGCCTGTGCTTCGAGCGGCGGCATTTTCGATTCGTACCCTGTGTTGCAGGGCATCGACCGCATCATGCCCGTGGACGTGTTCGTGCCGGGCTGTCCGCCTCGCCCCGAGCAGGTGCTGGAAGGGCTGATGCAGGTGCAGGAACTGGCCCGCAACGAGTCACTGCGCCGCCGCAACTCGGAGCAGTACCAGGAATTGATGGCTTCTTATAATATTCAGTAATCCCTTATGCTTACCAACCAGGAAGTAGCCCAAGAACTCCTCCACGAATTCGGTGAGGACGTCTATGGTTTTGAGGAACCTTACGGAATGCTCACGCTCACCACCACGCGCGAGCAGATCGTCCCGATGCTGGAGTTCCTTTTTAAGCACAAAAAATTCCAGGCCGATTTCCTGACCGACCTCACGGGTGTTCACTACCCTGACACACCGGGGCTGGAATACGCCGTGGTGTATCATGTACATAGCCTGGTGCATAATTTTCGACTGCGCATCAAGGTTTTTTTAGCCCAGGGCGACGAGCGTATCCCCTCCGCCACGAAAGTGTACGAATCGGCAAACTGGATGGAGCGCGAGACTTACGATTTTTTCGGCATCCAGTTCGAGGGACACCCGAATCTAATCCGAATCCTGAATATCGAAGAAATGGACTATTTCCCAATGCGCCGCCAATACCCGCTGGAAGACACCACCCGCGAGGATAAGACGGACGCGTTGTTTGGAAGATGAGATGAATGATAAAATGGCAGATATAGATTTAATTCCCAACGTACTTCCCCCCACTCGCACCGACCAGCCCGAGTTGGTAGGTGAACTGACCACCCTCAACCTCGGGCCGACGCACCCGGCCACGCACGGGGTTTTTCAGAACATCCTGCAAATGGACGGCGAAAAGATCGTGTCCACCGAGCAGACGATCGGCTATATCCACCGGGCGTTCGAGAAAATTGCGGAGCGCCGCCCTTACTACCAAATCACGACGCTGACCGACCGGATGAACTACTGTTCGTCGCCGATCAACAACCTGGGTTGGCACATGACGATGGAGAAGTTCCTGCAAGTGGAAGTTCCCAAGCGGGCGCAGTACATTCGGGTGATTATGATGGAGTTGGCCCGTATTTCGGATCACCTGATTTGCAATGGTATTCTGGGCGTGGACACGGGTGCGTTTACGGGCTTTCTCTATCTTTTTGAAAAAAGAGAGGAGATTTACGAGATATACGAAGAAGTTTGCGGAGCGCGGCTCACGACCAATATGGGGCGCCTCGGTGGCATGGAGCGTGATCTTTCTCCGGTGGCCATCCAGAAACTACGCGACTTCATCAAATCTTTCCCACCCGTGATGCGGGAGTTCGAGTTGCTGTTTAACCGCAACCGAATTTTTATGGATCGGGTGATCGACGTAGGCGGCATTTCCGCCGAGCGGGCTTTGAACTACGGCTTTACAGGCCCCAACCTGCGGGCGGCGGGTGTAGACTATGACCTGCGGGTAATGAATCCGTATTCTTCATACGAGGATTTCGATTTCATCATTCCCATCGGGCAAAGCGGCGACACCTACGATCGCTTCATGGTGCGCAACGCCGAGATTTGGGAAAGCTTGAAAATCATCGAGCAGGCCCTGGAAAACCTGCCCATCGGCCCCTACTACGCCGATGCGCCCGAGTATTACTTGCCGCCCAAGGACGACGTCTATACGAGCATGGAAGCGCTCATCTATCACTTCAAGATCGTGATGGGCGAAATTGACGCCCCGATTGGCGAGATTTACCACGCCGTGGAAGGTGGCAACGGCGAATTGGGCTTTTACATGATCAGCGACGGCGGTCGCACGCCCTACCGCCTGCATTTCCGCCGCCCCTGTTTCATTTATTACCAGGCTTTCCCCGAAATGGTCAAAGGCCACACGCTCTCCGACGCCATCGTCATCATGAGTAGCATGAATGTGATAGCGGGAGAATTAGATAGTTAGACTAGTTGAGACCGGGCCGCCGGATCGGTTGAGAGTTGAGAGTTGAGAGTTGAGAGTTGAAAATTAGCGCATTCCTGGTTTTTC
>JBBSKK010000390.1:0-4211 GCA_038256395.1 Cytophagales bacterium
ATGAAGGTGTTCAGTTACGATGGCGAGAAAACGATGACGATGAGTCCTATCGACTCCATCAAATACTACAAGCACTTCCTGCACACGGGCATGGTATCCACCGACCCGCGCAATGGTCACGTGAAAGCCTGGGTCGGCGGCGTGGATTTCAAATACTTTAAGTACGACCACGTGAAGCAGGGTTCGCGGCAGCCGGGCTCTACTTTCAAGCCGTTCGTGTACGTTTCAGCCCTCGATCGCAATTTCCTGTCGGCTTGCGACCACGTCGTGGACCGTCCCGTCACCTTCACGCTGGCCGACGGCGTACCGGGCGGCTGGACGCCCAAAAACGCCAACGGGCGCTATTCCTACGCCTCGCTTTCCCTGCGGCAGGCCATCGGAAAATCGGTCAACTCAGTGAGTGCCAATCTGATGAAGCGAATGAACGCGGCCTCCCGCAGCGGTGCCGACATGGCCGGGCCAAAATTGGTCATAGATTACGCCCACAAGCTCGGTATCACCAGCAAGCTGGATGCCAAACCCGCCCTCTGCCTGGGCATCAGCGACGTGTCGGTCTACGAAATGGTGGGTGCCTACTGCACCTTCGCCAACAGCGGCCACCGCACCGTACCGATGACCATTCTGCGTATCGAGGATCGTTTCGGCAATCTTCTGCAGGAATTTTTTCCCAAAGTAAATCAGGAACTCAGCGAGAACATGGCCTACACCATGCTGTACCTCATGCGCGGGGCCGTGGAAGATCCCGGCGGCACGGCTGGCCGACTCCGCAGCTTCGGCGTGACCGAAGGCAACGAAATCGCCGCCAAAACGGGTACCACCTCCAACTACTCCGACGGCTGGTTCATGGGCGTGACCTCCAACCTGGTGACAGGTATCTGGGTCGGCGGCGAAGACCGTAGTACGCACTTTCGTACCATTGCCTTAGGACAAGGCGGTCGCATCGCGCTGCCCGCCTGGGGGCTATATATGCAGAAAGTGTACGCCGATCCCACCCTCGTGCAGTACCGCAAAAGCAAATTCGAGAAACCCGTCAACTTCCTTCTCGACTGCGGCGGCGTCTATACCGACAGTAGTAACACATACACCCCGCCGTCGTTGTCGGATGACGAGGGGGTACTTTTTTAAAATATGGAGGAAAGGAGGAGGGAGGAAAGGATAAAAGGAGGCTCACGCTAGTCTAGGCGGGTGTCCCCGTTCTTTCATCCCTTCCTCCTTTCATCCCTTGCTCCTTTACGATGAAAATTCTCCTAGCCCCCGACAAATTCCGTGGCTCGCTGGAAGCAGATGAGGTTTGCGCGGCGATGGCGGCGGGGGTACTTCTGGCTTTTCCCGAGGCGGAGGTGGTTTCTATTCCGCTGGCGGATGGGGGGGAGGGTTTTGCCAAAGCGCTTACGCTCAATTCGGGTGGTGAGTTGGTTTCCGATTCGGTGCAAGATCCGCTGGGGCGTCCTGTTACAGCTACCTACGGTCTTTCTTCTGACGGAAAAACTGCTTTCATCGAAATGGCCACCGCGTCGGGACTGGCTTTGCTTAGTGAAAGTGAACGCGACCCAACCTTGACTTCTTCCTACGGCACCGGGCAACTCATCGCCGATGCTTTGGCACGGAATGTCGAATCAATTGTCCTCGGCATTGGCGGTAGCGCCACCAACGATGGCGGCGCGGGGCTGGCGGCGGCGTTGGGATTTTGTTTTTTGGATAAAAATAAAAAGGAATTCTTGCCCAATGGTGGAAATTTAGCTGATATTCAATTCATTGATTCTTCCAATATCCATCCAAAACTGGCCGCTGCAAAAATCATCGTCGCCTGTGACGTGACGAATCCTTTGTACGGCGAGGCGGGGGCGGCTTACATTTACGGCCCGCAAAAAGGTGCCTCGCCGGAGCAGGTCGAAGTTTTGGACAAAGGTTTGTGCCGTCTTGCTAAAATAGCCACCGAAACTATCGGGCGTGATGTCAGCCAAATGCCCGGCGCGGGGGCGGCGGGTGGGGTAGGGGCGGGGGCCTTGTGGTTCCTGAACGCCACACTCGAATCCGGCGCGGCCATCGTCTTTGCCCAAACCCATCTGGAAAAGCACATCCGTGGGGCAGATTTGGTCATCACGGGCGAAGGAAAAATGGACCAACAAACCCTAAGCGGCAAACTGGTACTTGGCGTAGCTGATATGTGCGCCCGGCATAAAGTCCCGGTAGCGGCGGTTTGCGGTACGTTGGCTCTTTCCCCCGAACAGCTCAAAGAAACGAGCATCACCTGCGCCGTATCGGTCATCGACCGTCCGCTCTCGCTCGAAGAAGCCCAAAAAGAAGCCTTCGCCTTGGTCCGGCAAACAACTTTTAACCTGGTACGGTTGTTTTTTAGTGGTAAATAAGGCGGCTTGCATTCTGGTTTTCAATGCCAGACAAAAGAGCGGTCAACTATCCATTGTTAACTGTCCACTTAATAATAATTGCCCAAATTCGATTCCAAAATTGAACTCACCCGCGTGCCGCATGAGCCGGGTGTCTATCGCTACTTCGACGAGAAGGACGACGTGATTTACGTCGGCAAGGCCAAAGATCTGCGCAACCGGGTGGGGAGTTACTTTGCCAAAACCAACCAGCACGACCGCAAGACCAAGCGGCTCGTTAGCCAGATTCGCCGCCTGGAATTCACCATCGTTCCTTCCGAGTGGGACGCGCTGCTGCTGGAAAACCAACTTATCAAACGGTTCCAGCCCAAGTACAACATTCTGCTGCGCGACGATAAGACCTACCCCTTCATCTGCATTACCCACGAGCCGTTTCCCCGCGTGATCACCGTCCGCCGGGTAGACCGTCGGCTGGGGACGTACTTTGGGCCGTTTGCCAATTCGCGGGCCATGTATGCCTTGCTCGATATGTTCAGGGAACTTTACACCATCCGTTCCTGCCACCTCAACCTGACGCCCGAGAATATCGAAGCGGGCAAGTTCAAGGTGTGTCTGGAATTTCACCTCGGCAACTGCAAAGGCCCCTGCGAAGGTCGGCAGCCGATGGCCGAATATGACGCCGAAATCAACCAGATCAGCCACATTCTGAAAGGCAACTTGGCCGTGCCACAGCAGTATTTTAAAGATCAGATGCTGGAAGCCGCCGAGAAAATGGCTTTCGAGCAGGCTCACGAGTGGAAGACCAAAATTCAACTGCTGAACAATTTTCAGAGCAAGGCCACAGTCGTCAATCCGCGCATCGGCGACGTGGACGTGTTGACGGTCATTTCGGACGAGGAAGCCGCCTACCTCAATTATATGAAGGTCAAAAACGGCTACGTGGTCGCCACGCAGACTTTCGATATCAAGAAGCAACTCGACGAAAAAGACGAGGACATTCTGGCTCTGATTATTCTGGAAATGCACGAAAAGTACGGATCCGACGCCAAGGAGCTCATTTCCAACATCACGCCCGATCTCGACATGAAGATCAACATCGTGGTGCCGCAGATCGGGGACAAGAAAAAGCTGCTGGATATGTCGATGAAAAACGTCATGTTCTTCCGCCGCGAAAAGGCCGAGCGCCGGGCCGTAGAAACCTCCGCCTCGACCTCCAAAAAAGACCGCGTCCTCATCAAGCTTAAAGCCGACTTGCAACTCAAATCCCTGCCCCGGCACATCGAGTGTTTTGATAACTCCAATATCCAGGGTACCAACCCGGTGGCGGCGATGGTGAGCTTCAAGGACGCCAAGCCTTCCAAGAAAGATTACCGCCACTACACCATCAAGACCGTCGTGGGGGCCAACGATTTTGCCTCCATGAATGAAGTGGTGGGCCGCCGCTACGCCCGGCTGCTCGATGAAGAATCACCGCTGCCCGATCTCATCGTAGTGGACGGCGGCAAGGGCCAGCTCAGTGCCGCCTGTGACGCCCTGAAAGAGCTAGGTATTTACGGCAAAGTCCCCATTATCGGCATAGCCAAGCGGCTGGAAGAAATTTACTTCCCCGGCGACTCGCTGCCGCTCTACATCGACAAAAAATCGGAATCGCTGAAACTCATCCAGCAAATCCGCGACGAAGCCCACCGCTTCGCCATAACCTACCACCGCGACAAGCGCAGCCGGGGCAGCCTGGTGAGCGAACTGGAAAACGTCGAGGGCATCGGCAAAAAAACCGCCTCTGTGCTGTTGAAGCATTTCAAAGGTATCAAGGCCATCCGTGAAAGCACCCCCGAACAAATTGCCGAGGTCGTCGGGCCGGAC
>JBBSKK010000391.1:0-4183 GCA_038256395.1 Cytophagales bacterium
CATTTTTTGAGTCTATGAGTCTTATGAGTCTATGAGTCTATGAGCAAAATCAATGGTGGTTACATCCTGCTCATGAACTCATGAACTATTCCCCCAATTCCAACACATAGGCCGTTCGGGCAGCTAGTTTCAGGGGTTGGTTTAGGGCGTAAGATGTACCCGTTAGGACGTCTTTTGCTTGTGCAAAGGTACCAAGCCTTTCCTGAAAACGTCCGGTTTCGAGCGAAAAAGGCTGTTCGTTGGAATTCATGACGATCATGACTGTCTTTTGATCGTTGTAGCGAAAATAGACGTACACCCCGTTTTCCGGCACAAATTGCATGAGTTTTCCGCTGTGTAGTGCTGGCGTGGTTTTGCGGTAGTTGGCTAATGTTTTTACAAAATCGAATGCCTCGTTTTCGGCTTGGGTGCGGCCTTTTTCCAGGAATTTGTTCTCATTATCCCCAGCAAAACCGCCCGGAAAGTCCTTCCGCACTTCGGCGTCGGAGGGATTTTTGAAATTTTTCATCAGTATCTCGGTGCCGTAGTAGAGCTGCGGAATGCCACGCGTGGTCAGCAACCAAATCAGGCCCATGCGGTAGTTGTCCATCTTTTCGCCCACGACCGACAGGAAGCGGTCGGTGTCATGGTTGTCGAGGAATACCACGTTCTTCATCGGGTCTTCGTACAAATAATCCAGTCCCAACGTCTGGTGAAGACGGTTGACGCCGTCGTCCCAGCCGAATTTTTGGTTGAGGGCGTCGTTGATGGCGGTGTAAGTCTGGAAATCGCAAGCCCCCGGCAAATTACTTTTGAAGGGAACGTCGATGTTGTTCTGTTGAAAATAGGCCTGATTGGGAACACTCTTCGTCCAGTTTTCACCAAAAATGTGAATGCTGGGATATTCCGCCAGCAGGGCGGCGTTGACGCGGTTCATGTATTCCAGGTTGTTGTACATGTAGGTATCCACGCGCCAGGCGTCGATGCCGAAGTACTCCACCGACCAGAGCGCATGTTGCAGTAGGTAATTGGCCACGTAGGGATTTTCCTGGTTCCAGTCGGGCAGGAAAGGCACGAACCAGCCGTCGGAGGTGACTTTGCGGTCGAGTGCTGAGCCGTGCGGGTCGGGAATGGGCTGTTCTTTGTAGGAAGTGTTGGTGTAGGTCGGCCATTGGTGTAGCCAACTTTTATCGGGCATATCCCGCAGCAACCAGTGGTTAACGCCCGCGTGGTTATAGACGGCGTCCTGCACGATTTTGATTCCGTTGGCGTGGGCGGCTTCCACTAGTTTTTTGTAGGCGTCGTTGCCACCCAACCGCTTATCCACCTGATAATGGTCGGTAAAGCCGTAGCCGTGGTAAGCTGAACGCATTTCGCCGCCTTCGTCGGTGAGCGGCTGGTCATTTTCTATGACCGGATTGAGCCAAAGCGCGGTAACGCCCAACTCCTTAAAATAGTCGAGGTGGTCGATAATTCCCTGCAAATCGCCGCCGTGGCGCAGAAAGGGGTTGTCCCGATCGGCTTTGGTGTCGGCCATGTCGGCAAACTTGTCATTGGATGGGTCGCCATTGGCGAAGCGGTCGGGCAGCAGCAGGTAAATAAAATCAGCGGCATCCACGCCCTGCGCCTTCACAAAATCGGTGCGGGCGCGGAGTTCGTAAGGAATGGATTGGATAAAAGAATTAGTGATAGCTCGGCGGCCTTTTCTGACTTCAATTTTACCGCTTAGCACGATATTGAAAGTCCCCGCCCGGCAGTCGGGCGAGACGGTCAAGTCCAGAATGAGGTAGTTGGGGTTTTCGACCTTATTGACTTTATCCAGTCGCAAGCCGGGATAGTCAATCGTAACATTGGCGGCGGCAACATTCTGCCCGTGGACGATGATCTGTAAACGAGGGTCTTTCATGCCCACCCACCAGTTGAGCGGTGCAATGTGGTCGATGACAATTGGCTGAGCCAGAGAATTGAGACTTAGGCCGATCAGGCAAAAAAGAAGGAGTGCCAAGGGTTTTGTAAAGGCGCGCGTCATAGGGAATTATTGATGAAAGGCTAAATTAGCGTTTTTCAGCGGCTCTTTCAGCAATGGTTCCTTTTTTCAATTCGCAATCAGTTCGACCCTTCTTATTTTATCCTAAAAAAATCCTCTTTACATTTGGAGCACCAACCCCCTCCCCTATGCCGAGAAAAATTCTGGTTGCGTTTGTTCCAGTAATTATTGCTTTTTTGTCGGCTTGTAACATAAAAACTACCGACCAATCCATGCAATCCAATTTTCCGAAACACGACAAACTGGTCATCTACCAGATATTCACCCGGCTTTTTGGCAACCAAAACCTTACTAACAAATTCTACGGCTCGCTGGACACCAACGGCGTCGGCAAGTTCAACGATATTACCCCCGTAGCACTCAAAGCCCTGAAAGAATTCGGCGTGTCGCACGTGTGGTACACGGGCGTGATCGAACACGCCACGATGACCGATTACTCGGAATTTGGCATAAAGTCCGATAATCCGCATATCGTGAAGGGCCGGGCGGGGTCGCCCTACGCCATCAAAGACTACTACGACGTGGATCCTGACCTGGCGGTTGACGTAAACAACCGCATGGCGGAATTCGACGCCCTGCTAAAACGCACCCACGAGGCCGATTTGAAGTTCCTTATCGACTTCGTCCCCAACCACGTGGCCCGGCAATACGCCTCCGACGCCAAACCCGCCGGGGTGCGCGACTTCGGGGAGGGCGACCGCACGGAGGTAGTTTTCGACCCGCAGAACAACTTTTATTATTTGCCCAATCAACCCTTTCGTTCGCCCGAGGACATCAAGTCGCCCGTCAAAGTAGAGAGGGAATACATCGAGAATCCCGCTAAGGCCACGGGTAACGATGTATTCAATCCGCACCCGAGCATCTACGACTGGTACGAAACCATTAAGCTCAACTACGGCGTGGACTACCTCGATAGGCACACCAAGCACTTTGACCCCATGCCCGCCACCTGGCTCCAAATGCGCGACATTCTTCTCTATTGGACCCAGAAAGGTGTGGACGGCTTCCGCTGCGACATGGCCGAGATGGTTCCCGTGGAGTTCTGGGGTTGGGTGATTCCCGAGATCCAGGCGGTGAATCCCGACATTATTTTCATCGCCGAGATTTACAACCCCGCCGAGTACCACAATTATATTACCAAGGGAAAATTCGACTATCTCTACGACAAAGTGGGGCTGTACAACTACCTGCGGCCCATTATGGAAGGCAGCGGCACGGTGGAGAACATCACGCGGCTGTGGCAGAACGAGTCGGGTGACATTGCCAACCACATGCTGCGATTCCTGGAAAACCACGACGAGCAGCGCATCGCCTCGCGGTTCTTCGCAGACGACCCGTGGGTGGCCGTACCGGCCATGACACTAAGCGCCACGCTGCACACCGGTCCGATGATGATTTATTTTGGACAAGAAGTCGGCGTAAATCCCACGCAGCCCGAAGGTTTTCAGGGCGACGATGGCCGCACGACGATTTTCGACTACGGGGGCGTCCCCGAAATCCAGCGGTGGGTCAACGGCGGAAAATTCGACGGCGGCGGCCTGGACGATAACCAGCGAAAACTCCGCCAATTTTACCACGACCTCAACCACTTCGCGGTAGAAAACGAAGCCATCCGCACGGGCAAGTTTTACGATTTGCAATACGTCAACATAAACGGTCAAAGCCCCGACTACGACAAAACCCGCACCTACGCCTACCTTCGCTACACCGAAAACCAGCGCTTTCTCTGCGTCTATAATTTTGACAAAACAAAAACCATCAATACGACCGTAAAAATCCCAAAGGGAGTTCTAACCGACACACTTGGGTTGGCTGGCGATAAACCTTATCGCTTGACGGAAGTTTTTCCAAAAAATGACTTTCAAAAAGAATTGAATGCAAATGAGATAGAAAGCAACGGCATTCCCATGACCCTCCCACCGATTTCCGTAAAAATCATCGAAATAAAGGATTAATAGTGGCGTATGAAAGTTTGAAAACAGGCCGCTCCTCCGGGGCAGCCATCGCCCTAACGCGAAATTCATCATTCATCACAGCACGGACTGCCCCGTCATCATTCATCACAGCACGGGCTGCCCCGTCATCATTCATCACAGCACGGGCTGCCCCGTCATCATTCATCACAGCACGGGCTGCCCCGTCATCATTCATCACAGC
>JBBSKK010000392.1:0-4178 GCA_038256395.1 Cytophagales bacterium
CGAGTACTCTCGGCCAAGGCCGATACCACGGGCTTACGCTGGGAGGTCAAGCGCAGCCGTACGCACCTGATCCGAATTCAGCCCGAGTTGCTGCGGAGCGGTCGCTACACGATTTCCGTCACGCGGGAGCCACTGCTGGCTTTTCCGGTAGAGGGCCTCAACAGCAAGCAAATCAGCAGCTTATGGGGCGCCAACCGCGATGGCGGTCGCCGTAGCCACGAGGGCGTGGATATTTTTGCGCCGCGCGGTACGCCCGCCCTGGCGGCCATCGACGGCTTCGTGTCGCGGGTGGGAACCAACGGGCTGGGCGGCAACGTCGTCTTTCTGAGCGATCAGTCGCACGGCCTCAACCTCTACTATGCTCACCTCGACAGCTTCAACGTGGCCTCGGGAAAGCGGGTACAGCTAGGCGACACGCTGGGCTTTGTGGGCAACACAGGCAACGCCCGCACCACCGGACCGCACCTGCACTTCGGCATTTACCAGTCGGGCGGTCGGGGGGCCATCGACCCGCTGCCCTTCATCCGGCTGGGCCTGGGCGAGCCAAAGCAGAAATTGCCCGCCGCCGACGAACTAGGCGACACCGCCCGCATCGTCAACAACACGCGTCTCCGCCTGGCTCCCGACAACAAAGCCGAAACCGTGGAAACGCTAAACCGAAACCAAATCGTCCATGTCCTGGGGGGCTCCGGCGGCTGGCTGCGCGTCAGGACGCCCGCCGAAACGGAAGGCTACCTGCCCGCCTCGGCGCTACGGGACATCGGCGCGTCCATCCGCCAGGTCAAGCTCGCCGCCGCCACGCCCATCTACGACGAAGCCTACCCCGACGCGGCTGTTTACGAAGTGCTGAACGAGTCCTCCACCCTCACCGTGCTGGGCACCAGCGGCGATTTTGAACTAGTGGAACTGGATAAAGCCAAAACCAAAGGTTGGATCAGGCGGGAATGAGTAGTTTTGCGGCTCAAACGAAACGAATTCCCCGCCATTCTCCACTCTCCACTCTCAATTCTCAACTCGTGAACATCTACTGGTTCCGCAACGACCTGCGTCTGCACGATAACGAAGGCTTTTTGAAAGCCGCGCAAAAGGCCGACAAAGTACTTCCCGTCTTTGTTTTTGACCCAAGAACTTTTGAAAAAACTTCCCTTGGCTTCCGCAAGACGGGCGTTTACCGCACCCGTTTTATGCTGGAAAGCGTGGCCAACCTCCGCGCTTCGCTGCGGGAGAAAGGCGGAGATTTGCTGATACGAATCGGCGAACCGGAGCGCGTTCTGGCCGAACTGGCCCAGCAGTTCGACGTAAGCGAGCTGCACCTCAGCAAAGAAATTGCCCAGGAAGAAACTGACGTGGAATCTTCTTTGAGTAAAAGGTTGAAGCAACTCAACGTGGACATGGTTTTTACCTGGATGTCCACGCTGTACCACGTGCGCGACCTGCCCTTTGCCATCAATCGGCTGCCGGAAGTTTTTACGGATTTCCGTAAAAAGGTGGAGAAGGAGGCATCCGTGCGCCCCACCGTGGCCGAACCCGAGCGCGTGATCTTGCCCACCGACTACGGAGCCGGAGAAATTCCCACGCTGGCAGAGCTGGGTTTTTCGGCGGAGGAAATAGTTGAACCCGACCCGCGCAGCGTGTTAAATTACCAAGGCGGCGAAGCGGCGGGCTTGCAGCGGCTGCACGATTATTTGTGGAAAAGCGATCACATCGCGACCTACAAAGAAACCCGCA
This sequence comes from Cytophagales bacterium, assembly GCA_038256395.1. Lineage (GTDB taxonomy): Bacteria > Bacteroidota > Bacteroidia > Cytophagales > Spirosomataceae > Persicitalea. The sequence continues at coordinate 1,729 of JBBSKK010000392.1, forward strand.
ACGGGCTGCTGGGGGCCGACTACTCCTCCAAATTCTCGGCCTGGTTGTCGCTGGGTTGCCTGTCGCCCCGGCGCATTTACGAGGAAGTGAAGCGTTACGAAACCGAGCGCACGGCCAACGACTCGACTTACTGGCTGATTTTCGAGCTACTTTGGCGCGACTTCTTCCACTTCGTGATGCTCCGCTGGGGAACGCGGTTGTTCAAGCCCTCGGGCCTGAAACTAGATAAAAACAAGCGCTGGCGGCACGACCGCGCCCTGTTTGAAAAATGGAAAACGGGCCAAACGGGCGTTCCCTTCGTGGACGCTAACATGCGCGAGATTGCGGCGACGGGCTATATGTCCAACCGAGGGCGGCAAAATGTAGCCAGTTTCCTGGCCCGCGACCTGGGCATCGACTGGACCTGGGGCGCGGCCTGGTTCGAAAGCCTGCTGATCGACTACGACGTGTGCAGCAACTGGGGCAACTGGAACTACGTGGCGGGCGTCGGCAACGACCCGCGCCAGGATCGCTACTTCAACCAATATTCCCAGGCCACGCGCTACGACGAAAACGGCGATTACGTGAAGCACTGGTTGCCCGAACTGGCCCAGGTACCCGCCGATAAAATTCATCGGGTGTGGCAGTTGACGGAGCAGGAACAACGGGAGTATGAACTCGTTTTGGGAGAAGTCTACCCGCTGCCGATTGTGGAAGGGGACAAGTGGTTGAGATAGTAAGTTCCGGATTTTTCTCAGGTACTCGGCCAACCTTTTACCGTGGATAAGTGTCCCAGTAGACCTTACTCAAACGTTGCCTTTTACGGCTTAGTGCTGTTTTATGAAATTCACTTTAAAACCGAATTCAATGACGCAAGTTGAAAAGCCAACAACCGCAATGTGGTTGTTTCCGAGTTGACTATGGGGTTACATTAATCGTTCAGTGAGTAGATTTTTTATATTTCATGTTTTAACCGACTTTGAGGCTCTGTGGATGCTTTTTTGGTATTCCATTGTCTGCCTTGTACTGGATGGAAGCGGATCTGTGGGCCACAAACCACGGTTTTGTCTGCCTTTTCTAATCGCGTGGATTACTGTACACAAGAGTCATTGATTTAATCCATTTTTATTCAAATCAAATGAAAAAACTCTTCTTTATAGGCGTTATCGGGATCATCCTTTACGAGATACTAAAAGTCTATTTTATCATGCCAATGCCTGGCAGTCAGCGCATGAATAGTGTCGATGCAGCCTATTTTCTACACATGTGGCGGTGGGCGTTCAGGATTATTTTTTGGGCTTTGGTCTTGGTAGGGTCGGTTTCCGTTTTTCAATCAAAAATAAAATGGATTGCGGCGACATTGCTGATACTCAGTCTGGGCCTCACTTACGCGACCAATTACGTAATGGCGGCGGATACGATGTTTTATGAGCCTAATAAAGTCGTTATGCAAAATGCGGCTTCCAATCGGGTGGATCTGAAAAGGATTGTTGTTGGTACGGTGGTCAATGGGCAGGCAAAAGCTTATCCCATTCAGTTCATCGGCTATCACCACCAGGTTCGCGACACGCTTGGCGGTAAACCGATTATGGTGACTTACTGCACCGTTTGCCGCACGGGCCGTGTTTTTGAACCGGTGGTTAATGGAAAAACAGAAACCTTCCGGCTTGTGGGAATGGACCGCTTCAACGCAATGTTTGAAGACCAAACCACGGGCAGTTGGTGGCGACAGGCGAACGGAGAAGCAATCGCCGGCAAGTTGAAAGGACAAATGCTGCCTGAGCTCGCAAGTAGTCAGACTTCACTGGCACAATGGTTCAAAATGCACCCCAACACCAGGGTCATGCAGCCCGACCCGGCATACCAGGTCAAATACGATTCGATGAGTCGGTATGAAACTGGCCGCGGCCAGTCGCCATTGACGTTAACTGATTCGCTTTCATGGAAAGATAAATCGTGGGTAGTTGGCATTGAAATCAAAGATAGCAGCCTTGCAGTAGACTGGAACCGTTTAAAAAAGGAGCGTAGCATCAATACGACGGTTGGGCAAACACCCCTGGCAATTGTGCTGGCAGCTGATAACAAAAGCTTTTTTGCTTTTGAAAAAAGTGACGGCTCAGGGCAGGTTTCAGTCAGGAATGACACCGTTTTCTACCAAAAAACCGCGTATTCATTTCTGGGAAAACCCTATGATGGTATGGGTAAAAATCTAAGGCCCATCAACGCCTATCAGGAATTCTGGCATAGTTGGAAGACTTTTCATCCAAAAACCAGTCTGTATTGAACCGGGTTCGGTTAACAGATTGTGGCTGTAAAGCTGCGAAGGTCATTTTGTACTTTGAGTACCCGGTTTTCAAAGACTTCCCGCTAACCCCGATCTGTGATCGAGCGTTGTATCAACTCGTGTTTGCAACGCGATCCGAGAAATAGCCGCAAGCTCCTCTTATGGGCCATAGACCAGGGATTGGGAA
>JBBSKK010000393.1:0-4177 GCA_038256395.1 Cytophagales bacterium
ATCCTGCAGAACGCTCCACTGCGTCATTTCCCCTTGTCCCGGGATGACGGGAACCGCCCGCACCTCGAACTTGTCGACAGGCTGCGAGTAGGTTCCGGAGATGGAAATAGTGGTTTGCCCCGTGATGTCGCGCTGATAAATGGCGCGATCCGATGGCGAGGTGATCTTGATCTGGGCTTCGGCACCAAACGCCAGCAGGCTGCTCAATAGCCAGGTGGTCAAGAAAATACAAATAGTAGATATAGTGCGCATCCGCTCAATATTTATGGGGAAACTAAAAAAGACCTTACTTTTTTTTCTGATTTCGGCAGAAAAATTTTTCCAAAAAACGCCCGCAAAAGTAGCGGATTATTTATTGCCAAAAGCAATCATCCTTGAACTAAAAGTTACTTGTACTACGGATAACCGCCTTTACCGACTAATCAGCAGCTTCTGTGTGGCATAAAAGGCTCCGGCAGTAATTTTCAAAATGTACATACCGCCCGGAAGGTTGGAGAGGTCGAGAAATTGGCGCTGACTGAACGAATCGATTTGAAAGGTACGCACGGGCGTACCTTTCAAATCGAACACCCGAACCGTTGCACCTGCCAGGTTATCTCGAGTCTCCGCAATGACCATGCCATTATCGGTCGGGTTAGGAAAAATGCTGATTCCGTTGCCATCGGCTTCGGGGATGAAGGTGAAGGTAGCGGACTCATCGGAAAAACAAACCAGCGTGGGGCTGTAAGTAATGGCCGCTTTCACCGTGTAAGTTCCCGGTTGATTCGCTTTAATGAGACTCGTGGAATCAGGTAGCGATGCGCCGCCTTTCTGCCATAAAAAATTTTCGTTCGGTACACTAACGCCCGCTTTCAACGTATAGGTGCCTATTTGTTCGATCATGGGTACAGGTGGTTTGGGCTTGGCTTCCAGCCTGACAGCCTGGGAAAAAGGCGAAAAGCAGCCGTTGTCGCCCTGCACCCGAGCAGAGTAATTGCCTGATTCAGTGGCGGTGATGGTCTTGCCAGTGGCCCCCGTGTTCCACGAAAAGGTGCCGTTGGAACTGGCGGTGAGTTGCACCTGTTCGCCCTGGCAAAATGTGGTGCGCCCCGTAGCGGTCACGGTGGGCGCGGCAGGAAGGGGCAAAACATTCACCGCAACCGTGTTGGAAACGTCCGACAGGCAGCCGAATGCGTTCTTGGTCCTAACCTGGTAGATGCCCGTTAGGTTGGTCGTCACCTCCTGGCTTGTGGAGCCGCTATTCCATACGTAACCTTTGGCCTCGGTGGATTGGAGGGTGATTTTTTCATTCGCGCAGAAAGTGAGCGGTCCCGAAGCCGTGATCGTGGGGGCGGGCGGCAGCGGGTTAGCCGTTACGCGTACCACTTGGGAGGCGCGAGAGCGGCAGCCGTTACCGTCGACGGTCGTGAGCGAGTACTCCCCTGATGCCCGCACTTCCACCTCGCGCTGATTGCTGCCGGTACTCCAATCGTAGGAGCTGGAAGTGCTGGCCTGCAAAATGGTGTAGTCGCGGTCGCAGAAGGTTGTGGGCCGCAGGGCCGTGATGGCGGGCGCGGCCGGCAGCGGATTTACCCGCACCTGCACCGGGGCAGATGTGGCCGTACAGCCGTTGGCGTCCGTCACCGATACAGCATACGTACCCGATTTATTGATGACCACCGACCGATCTGAGGTGTTGGTATTCCAGAGGTTGCCGTTTTCGTAATTTGAAGTTAGCGTTACACTGCCTCCTTCGCAAAAAGTGGTTCTGCCGCTGATCGTCACCGAGGGACGGGAGGGTAGCGGGTTGACCTGCACCAATACCGGCTCGGACTCCGGCGACTGGCAGCCATTGCTGTCAATGGCCCGCACGCGGAATTCACCGCTGTTGTCAACCGATATAGTGGAGCCTTTCTGGCCGCTGGACCAGGCACTTTGCACGGCAGCGTCGGATTCCAGAGTTACGGCACCTCCCGCGCAAATAACGGTGGTTCCCAGCACCTTGATACTGGGCTTGGGGGGCGGTGGAGTGGCAAAAACGCCAATCGTAACGGGGGCCGAATTGCTTTCGCAGCCGTAGGCGTTGCTGGCCGTGACCGAATACGTGTTAGGCGTGTTTACGCTGATTTGCCGCTCGGTCTGTCCGGTGTTCCAGCGAACAAAGCCGTCGGTCGATGCGGTAAGGGCCAGCGAACTGCCCTGACAAATGTTATTTCGGCCGCCTTCTACCTCGATGACCGGGATGATAGGCCGTACCTGGCCGGGTACTTCCACGGCGGGGCTGAACAGAACATTGCCGGCCTGGTCGCGAACTTTGGCCACGTAACGGCCCGAGCCCACGTTTATATTGGCCGAGTTTTGCCCATTGCTCCAGTTAACCGAACTGTAATTGCCTCCTTCCACCGTCAACGACAGCGCGTTGCCGGTGCCGCAAGCCATGCGAACGGTAGGCAGCGCAACCGCTTTGGATGGTTCGGAACGGGCAAAAAAGTCCTCGTTTAGGGCGTTGCTCCAGACATCGCCCAACTGTTGCAGACCTGAATCCTGAAAATGCGCCCCATCGAGCCGGGGAATCTGTATTTTATCCGTTTCCGGGCCGTAGAACGTGTTGGGGGTAGAAGCGATGATATCGTTCTGGGCCTTGATCACCTCGAAATCTATTCCCCGCTGATTGTCGTAGGAGGCTCGGGATATGACCCAGGAAAGGTTTCGCCCGCTCTCGTTCCGGCTTTGGTCGATGACCGCCCGCAGGTCGCTTTTGTAGGAGTCAGTAGAGGTATTGGCGAAATTATCGGCTTCTCCCTGGTGCCACAACACCGCCCGAACGCCCGTTACCGGAAGGTAATACTGCAAGGCCAGCCTAAGGTTATTGTAAGGCATGCCTGAAGGCGTGAAAGCCTCACCGTTATAAACTGAGTAGGCCGTACCGTTGATGCTCTGCCGCCAGTTGCGGATGGCAGTGCCGTACCAGCCTGTATTGTAAAACAGGATTGGCACCCCCAGCCGCTCGGCCAGCCGATCGCCCAATTTACCGTAGGCCCAGGCTGAATTGCCCCTGGGCGAAATGTAAGAATCGGCGTTAAGATGGTCGAAGGCAGGCTGAGGAAGTTCGTTGTTGGAAGATACATTGTAGTAATTCACGGTATTTACCCGGTCGTCGCTGGCGCCCTGCCCTCCGTAGTTCTGGTAGCCCTGGGAGTTGGACTGTCCCGCAATGAGGAATACTTCCCCGATGCCAAAGCGCGGTACTGTCGCCTGGCCCACGACCTGGTCGCCGCGCCAGGCCCGCACCTCCAGTTCGTACCAGCCCCCGCTCCAGTCCACCTGCCCGGCGTAGCTGCCCCCCTGCGGATTGCGCTGGATCACCATCCAGTCCGAAGTATTGCCGCCATTGATGGCGCGGAGCCGCACCTCCACAAAGTCGATAGGCGTGGTGTAAGCGCCCCGGATGTACACCGTGGCCGAATTGTTCTTGTCTCGCTGGAGAACGGTACGATTGGCCGGATAGGAAATATTGAGTTGGGCGTACACATCGGTTCGCACAAATCCCAAGATGGCCAACCATGTAGCCAATACCAGCTTCGCCGTAAACTTCATGTCATTCAATCCTTCACGATTAAAAAGATGCGCCCAATATCAGCCTAGAACCGTCGGGAAACAACTTTTCGAACTAAGACTTAGCCAGTGGTCAACGACTCGTTGAGCGTTTGCCATATTAAGTCTTTCAAACGTTCAATTCCTTCCTGTGTTATTGCAGAAATGAACAAATTTGGTACGTTGTCCGGCAAGCCTTTCGTCAATTTTGCTCTTTCACTTGCTTTGTCTTCCACCAAATCGACTTTTGAAATAGCGATAAGCCGCTGCTTATCCAGAAGGGACGGATTGTATTCTTGCAGTTCGTTTAGAAGGGTTTCGTATTCCGCCGCCGGATCTTCGCTATCGGCGGGAATTAAAAATAAAAGAAGGGAATTACGTTCAATATGGCGCAAAAAGCGCAGTCCCAGCCCCTTGCCTTGCGAAGCCCCTTCGATAATTCCGGGGATATCGGCCATGACAAAGGAAAGGTCATCGCGGTAAGAAACCACCCCGAGGTTAGGCACCAGCGTCGTGAAGGGGTAGTTGGCGATCTCAGGCCGCGCCGCCGACACCACCGACAGCAGCGTCGATTTGCCGGCGTTCGGGAAACCCACCAGCCCCA
>JBBSKK010000394.1:0-4166 GCA_038256395.1 Cytophagales bacterium
ATTTCCCAACCACCCCAGGCGGCGTCAAAATCACCGAAATTGCGGAAAGGCGTACTGGCTCCCCGTCGCGGTGACTCATAGGGCCATTTGAGTTGAGTGATGTATTTAGGATCGGCTGGGTCGTAGTAGCCGCCCGCTTCCAGCAGCGCGACCTTTGCCCCGGCCTTGGCCAACTGATAGGCCGCCATGCCGCCGCCTGCGCCCGAGCCGACGATGACGACATCAAATTCGGCGGGTGGTTCTTTTATTTGAAAACTCATTTGAGAACTGGTTTGTAAAGGATTTGATTTTGACCAATAAATATAAGGATGCAGAGCCTATTTACTACTGAGTGACCCCGTATCTTTGCAAAAAATTTTAAAGCAGTGGCAGTTATAGGTTCAAACGTAGATAAAGCCGGGCTGTTGTTGCGAGCGGGCCAACTGGTAGGGATTCCCACCGAAACGGTGTATGGTGTGGCGGCTAACGCGCTCGACGCTCAGGCAGTCGCAGCCATTTTTGCCGCCAAAAATCGCCCCACCTTTGACCCACTCATCGTGCACGTAAAGTCGTTGGAAGCGGCGGCAGAATACGTCACCCACATTCCTGACGAGGCGCAGCAGTTGGCCCAAGCCTTTTGGCCCGGCCCGCTAACGATGCTCCTACCTAAGAAACCAATTATTCCCGATCTTGTTACCTCAGGACTGCCGACCGTGGCGGTCCGGGTTCCCCGGCACCCGCTCACGTTGCAATTGCTGCAATCGCTGGATTTCCCCCTGGCCGCGCCGAGTGCCAATCCGTTCGGCTACATCAGCCCGACTACAGCGCAACACGTCGAGCAACAATTGGGCGATAAGATTTCGTACATTCTGGACGGTGGGGAATGCCGGGTCGGGATTGAATCCACTATCGTTTCTTTTGACTCTAAAACGCCCAAAGTGTTGCGGCTCGGCGGTTTGCGGCTGGAAGATATCGAATCTGTCATCGGGAAAGTGGAAGTGACTTTGCATTCTAGTTCCAATCCGTTGGCACCCGGAATGCTAAAAAGTCATTACGCGCCCCGCAAGCCACTGTATTTGTACGAAAAAGATGAATTGCAGGAAAATAAAATCGAGCCGGGCGTTGGGTATTTATTTTTCAAAAAGAAAGAATGCCTGGCTTGCGAAACCAATTGCCTCTATTTATCTGAAAATGGGGATTTCAAGGAAGCCGCGCAGCATCTTTTTGGCTATTTGAGAAAACTTGACGCTAGTTCGGTCAAAGAAATTAGAGCCGAGTTTTTACCTGAAATAGATTTGGGCAGAGCCATTAACGATCGGCTGCGAAGGGCAGCAGCTTCTTGAATGATGAATGTTGAGTTGGCCAGTTCGGCCCGGCAAAACCAAACCACATTTTGGATTTTTCTAGGCTTTTGGTTGCTGCAAAGCCTCTTTACGGCTACGCATACCGAGTTGTATTTTGATGAAGCCTACTACTGGATGTATAGCCAGTTTCCGGCCTGGGGGTACTTCGACCATCCGCCGGGCGTGGCGGTGATGATCGCATCAGGTAGTTTTTTGGGCAAAACTGAATTGGCGGTCAGGCTGGTGAACATTTTGATGATGACCGGGATTTTGGCTATTGTTTATCTGGTTGTAAAACCCAAAAATACCCTGGTTTTTTGCCTGACACTCTTTTCCTTTCTTACTTTTCATCTATCGGGTTTTGTGGCGTTGCCCGACACGCCTTTCTTCTTCTTTGCGCTACTTTTTATTTTGGCATACCGGGAATTTCTTAAAAGCGAGGACTGGTATCGTTGGGGTTTACTGGGGAGTTCGGCGGCCCTGATGCTTTATTGTAAGTACCACGGCGTGTTAGTCATTCTATTTGTAATTTTTAGCAATCTCAAATTACTGACCAACTACCGGTTTTATTTCGCGGGACTTTTAGGTTTAATTCTCTTTTTACCGCATATCTGGTGGCAGGTGAGCCACAATTTCCCGTCGTTGCAATACCATTTGGTGGATCGTGGCTCGTCGTATAAAATCGGGCAAACCTTAGAGTATCTTTTTGGAAACATTCCCTACCACGGCGGGCTGGTTTCGGTGGCTTTGCTGGTGGCTTCGTTTCGCTACAGGGCGTCTAATCTTTGGGAAAAATCGCTACAATGGAATCTTTACGGAACGCTTGTATTCTTTTTCCTAGTCACGTTCAAAGGCCAGCATATCGAACCCAACTGGACGATTTTCTGTATTTTTCCTATGCTGTATTTGGGCTATCGAAGCGTGGAAACAGCTCGCTGGTTTCCGACCTATCGCAAGTTAGCTTGGGTTTTTGCGGGAATTCTACTTTTGCTGAAAGTGCATTTGATTTATCCACTAGTCGATGTGAAAAAAGACCGAGTCTGGGATTTTCACGGCAGCCGATCCCTGGGTCAGAAAGTTCAGGAACTTGCCGGAGGCGATATGATCGTGTCCAATAACTACAAGACGACCTCGTTGCTGAATTTTTACACCCATCTCGACTACTACATTCCGGCTCTGAACATTGGCGATCGGGCCAATCAGTACAGCATCTGGCGGCTCGATACGCTGGTGTGCGACCGTGACGTCGCTTACGTCAATCAGCGGCTGGATGGCTTTCCTGTGGCAGGTCGGAGCCACAGTTTTGAAAATGTGACGCGAATCGAAAATCTGACTTCGACGAATCTGATTTCTTTGCGGCAAGGGGCATTTAGCTTGGATGATAGTACGCTAATTGTGTCACTTGAACATAAAAAACCTGCCAATCGGAGCTGCGTGTATCATGATAGCCTTTCGCTGGAATTTACTACAATAGATTTTTACAAAGTAGCAACCAAAGATACATTGGCTTTAATTATCGAGGAAAGCCCAACCGGTAGCAAACGCTACGAATACAGAATTCCATCAAGGGAAAAACGAAACATCGACAAAGTGCTGGTTCGGGTGCTTTCCGCTAAATTGCGGGGCGGAACGAATCAGTATCTGACAATAAAAGCCGACCCATGACCCAGCCATGAATCCCGAAATCGACTTCACCTCGCCGCCGACTTTCCTGCTCACGGCGCTGTTTATTTTTCTGGGAATATTCGGCCGATACGTGGGTACGGCCTTGCTGTTCAATGTGTTGGTGAAAGGGGCCTTCAAGCAAAAGCTGGCGCACCGCCAAGTGCAGACCCGCCCGCGCCGCTCGCGGCAGGACTGGATCGAAATCGGCTGGTCGTTCGTGACCTCCATGTTTTTTGCGCTGGCTGGTACGCTCATGCTCGTGGCCTGGCAGAAGGGGTTGACCAAAATTTATCTGGATTGGGACACCTACCCGTTGGCGTGGTTTCCGGTCAGCATTCTGCTCGGCTTGTTTTTGCACGAAACCTACTACTACTGGCTGCACCGCTGGATGCACCACCCGAAGATTTACAAGCTCGTCCACAAAGTCCACCACGACAGCATCACGACCTCGGCCTGGACTTCCTTTTCCTTTCATCCCATCGAGAGTGCTTTCCAGGCCATTTTTATTCCGGCGATGGCTTTTCTGTTGCCGCTGCACGCTTACGCCATTGGCATTGTGCTGACGATCATGACGATTACCAGCGCGATCAACCATTTGAATACCGAACTCTATCCGCGCGATTTTCACCGCCACTGGTTTGGCCGCTGGTGGATCGGGGCCACGCACCACAGCCTGCACCACTCGCAGTTTCGGTATAACTACGGGCTGTATTTTACCTTTTGGGATAAATGGATGCGGACCGAAAGCCCGGACTTCGTGCAACTTTTTAACAAAAAAACACGGCGGCAAATCCAGGAATCATGCGAAGAAGTTGGGGTGAAAGTTCATTAGGAAAAGCTCATCCGTGGCGCGGGTCATGGCGGTGTAGAGCCAGCGGATAAACTCGCTGTTTACCTGATCCTGGGGCAGAAAACCCTGATCCACGAATACCGCGCTCCATTGCCCGCCCTGCGATTTGTGGCAGGTGAGGGCGTAGGCAAACTTAATTTGCAGGGCGTTCAAGTAGGGGTCTTTACGCAGCGCTTCGGCGCGTTCTTTTTTTGATGTAATAAAAAAATAATCCTGCAATACGCTCTCGTACAGCAATTTGTTCTCTGCTTGCGTGCGGGAAGGAGAGGAGGAATGCAGGGTATCGAGCATGATTTTGGCCTCGAACTCCGGCTGGTCGTCGTAGGCGG
>JBBSKK010000395.1:0-4161 GCA_038256395.1 Cytophagales bacterium
CCAAGACCTGCATCGTCGTAAGTTCTGTGGAGACACAGACTACGGTGACTCCTTACAGGAAAGCACCAGTAATAGAAGGGCGTAAAAAAAGATGGGTAGGAGTCCGGGCGTTTTCATTGCTTTGTTTGAAAAAAGGATTAGATTTAAAATCTATTTTGAGAAAATATTTCGCTCATGCACGTAGAAATAAGCCTTAACAACCGGCATAAACTGCCACATCTCATCGAATTGTTGAAATCATTGGATTTCGTCGACTCAATAAAAATTCAGTCGGACTACAATGATGCGGATAAGCCAGCCAACAGTAAGACATCGTTGTTCGACCGCTTTTATGGCAGTGTCAAAGGCGGCCTGACGATTGAGCAACTCGATGAGCAATTAACCACCTTACGTGACGAATGGGAGAGAACCATTTGATAGACACCAACGTGGCTAACTACTTTTTGAACGGTGTGTTGCCATCCCAATCTCTTCCCTTCATGCGTACCGTCTTTGATGGCGGAGTCAACTTGTCGGTGGTCACCAAAATTGAACTCCTCGGCTGGTCGTTTCCCGACGTTTCGAGCAGTAGTTCAGCAGAACATTTCGTGGACTCATCCACCATTTACACGTTGACCGACGCGGTTGTTTCCCAAACAATTGCCCTTCGTAAAGCTCACAAAATCAAACTGCCCGATGCCATAATTGCCGCTACGGCTATCGTCTATGGCCTGACGCTGATTTCCAGAAACGACAAGGATTTTATCGGCATTCCGTCACTTTCTTATCGTAATCCTTTTGGTGAACCAACGGAGAGGTAATGCACCTTCCTGGTCTGTGTCTTGTGGGGCAGACGGGAAAGCCGAAATTCTACCGCTTTTTTCAAAAAGAATACATCAGCTGCGCCTTCACTTCACTCCTTGTATTTCCCTGGATTTCGCCAAGCCCCGAGCTGATGAGTTCGGTATTGATAAACCGCGACTGCGACCAGCGAAGCCATATTCTCAGGTTTCGGGTCATAGCGTAGCGCAGCATAACGTAGTGCCGTGTCCCTGTGTTATAATAGGCAGGCAATGAAAAGGCGTAGAGAACGTCTTTTTCGTAGACGTACTGGCGGCTGTCGTAATTGTCGGTGGCGAAGTAGGCTACGCGTCCGCTGAGTTCGAGCTTGGAAAAACGCCACGTCACGTCCTGAATCACCGTAAATCCCTGCGAGCGGGACGTTCCCACGAAGGCGTAATCACCGCCTTGGACGCGGGTGCGCACCGCGAATTTCAGCGGCACATCGTACTCGGCCTGCAGCACCGCCGTGCGGCGGACGGTGGTGGCGATGTCGGGCAAAGGCGTCTTCCCGCCGGGCAAATTACGCTGTTTATGTTCTTCGTGAAAAAGGGCGAAAGCCGTAAAACGCTTGTTGGGCGTGTAGCGAACGTGAAGCAGACGGTCGTTGCCGTCGGAAGGCGCGTTGACCTGGTACTTCAGCCACGGAAAGCGGAAGCGGTCGTAAAAGCCGCTGAGTTGCCAGCGGCGGTTAGGCTTGTAGCGTAGCCCCCAATACGTGCCCGACTCGTTAATGGGCCGCGACCCTTCGGTAATCGGATTGCCGTAGAAGGTATGGAAATCTCGGTCGTAGTGCCGGAGTTGAAAGGTGAAATCCAGCGCCTTGCTCAGCGTGGCGATCAAGCCGCCCACGCCGCCCAGCCCGCCGCTTTGGGAGCGCGCGCCTTCGCCGAAGAGGTGGACGTTGCGCCAGTGGTAATCGCCGTGCAGGCCAACGGTCAAGTTTTGGTTTCCCGTGAATTCAAATTTGTTGTAGGGCAAATCGCGTTTCTGTAAACTACCGCCGAAATGCGTGTACAGGGCCGTGAGGCCGATCTTCCCGCTTTGTTTGGGGAAAGTGTACAGCGCGTGGAAGCCAACGTTTTTTTCGGGAATCAATCCCTGCTTGTCGCGTTCGGAGGGCGTGCGGTGCAGCCCGGCGGTGAGGAGCGAGGAAATCACAGTGCCGTCGGGGCCGTCGGCCAGTTCGTTCAGGCTGGCGTCGCGCCGGGTGGCCGAGCCGAAGAGCGTCACATCCAGGTTTTTGCACAGGTTAACGGTCGCCGCCGCGCCACGAAAGAATCCCGCTTCCAGCACCGAGGTGTAGGGGCGCAGGCCCAGTGTACTGCGGTAGGTAGTCAGGATTGTTTCCGTGCCTTTGCCCAGTGCGAACCCCGCTGCCATCACCACGCCCTGCCCAACCTGCATCTGGAAATCGCCGATAATGAGGTTTTTGAGCCGCCCCCGGTTCATAATCTGGGCGTGAAAAGACGTAAAATCGCCGCCAAAAACCTGCCGCTCGGGTCGCCAGGCCAGTACCTCGCCTGCGTCCTTCTCGGCGGTGAAGCCGAAGCTGAACGCCCCGATGCGCGAGTAGCGGTAGCGGGCATACACCTGGTAAGGATCGCCCGCGTAGCGCGTTCGCGAGCGGGAAGTCGTGTCTATTTCGGAAAAACCTTTTTGTTGTTCCAAAAGCCTTTCCGACCGCAGGATGAGGTAATGCTGGGTGGGGTTTTGCAACGATTCGCGCAGCGAAAGCCGCCGCGTCTGCACCGTCACGAAGGGCAGCAGCCGCCGAATCGTGGGTAGGTCGAAACCCGGAATAGCCTGCAATTCATACAGCGAAAGCAGCGGGCCAAGTTGGGCGCGGTAGTCCATAAAGGCGTCCAACTGGCTTTGCGAAAGAATATAGGTGGCCGCCAGCTCGTCGCGGGTGGCGGTGTTCAGATCGCGCGGATTGGCGTACAACTGAAACAGTGATTCGAACAAGTCACTGTAATTGATGTCCTCACTAGGAACCGGGAAAAGCTCCTGCACAAACTGCTGGATGTCGATCTCGCGGCGCGGCGGGGTTTGGGCGCAAGCGGGAAGCACAGCCAGGAGTACAAAACCGCCACTCATCAAAACAAGAAAGGTTTTTGGGAGTAGCGGTTTTAGCATGGTCAATTTAGATATGAGATATGAGATATGAATTATGAGACGCTCTCTAATATCTCATAATTCATATCTCATATCTAAATCAGTACGCTTTCAAACTCAAATCCAAACTCTTGACCTGGTGCGTTAGTGCGCCGCTGGAAATGCTGTCCACGCCCGTTTCGGCCACGGCGCGGAGGGTGGTTTCGTCTATGTTGCCGGAGGCTTCGGTTTCGAGACGACCGCCGATTTTCTTGACCGCCTCGCGCATATCTTCCAACGAAAAATTATCCAGCATGATAATGTCCGCACCGCCCACGCGCAACACTTCGTCTACCTCGCCCAGGTTGCGGGTTTCTATTTCTATTTTCAGGTCACGGCCCGTTTTATCCAGGTATTCGCGGGCGCGGACAAGCGCGGCCTGAATGCCCCCGGCGTAGTCGAGGTGGTTGTCTTTCAGCATAATCATGTCGTACAGTCCCATGCGGTGGTTGTGCGCGCCGCCGATGCGGGTGGCCATTTTTTCAAAAAGCCGGAAATTGGGCGTCGTTTTGCGGGTATCCAGCAGCTTTACGGACAAGTCGGCGATGAGGTCCACCATGCGGGCGGTGTGGGTGGCGATGCCGCTCATGCGCTGCATGATGTTGAGCATTAGCCGCTCGGCTTGCAGGATGGAGCGCGCGCTGCCCACGACGGTGAGGACGATGTCGCCGACTTCGATGCGGGAGCCATCCTGAATTTTGACTTCTACTTTTAGTGCGGGATCGACTTCGTCAAAAACCACCAGGGCCACTTCCACGCCTGCCAGCACGCCCGCTTGCTTCACTAGCAGCCGGGCGCGTTTGGTGGCGGTTTCGGGTACGCAGGCAAGGGAGGAGTGGTCGCCGTCGCCAATGTCTTCGCGCAGGGCAAGGCGGATAAGGTCGCGGAGTTCGTGGGGGTTGGTTTCGTTCATGTGAAGGAGGAAAGGAAAAAAGGAGGAAAGCAGGAAAGGATGGTTTATTGCGCAACCAAGGTATTTCTTGTTCTGTAACGTTTTTCAATCGTAACAAAACTAAACATAACCATTTTGTGAATCAAGTAGGCACTTTTATCAAGCCTATTTCCTTCTCCATCAAAAATTATTTTTAGCTTTGCTTCAATACCTAACAATCAAACTCATGCCGGATTTAAATCATCAATTAATCAGTATTTTAGACGAAATAAAAGGCAGCGGTGCCTTCGTGA
>JBBSKK010000396.1:0-4143 GCA_038256395.1 Cytophagales bacterium
AGTTGGATTACCTGGCCTTCATTGACCTCTACCACGAGCGCATCAAAGCCTTCCACGTCAAAGACGCCGAGTTCAACCCCACGGGGCGGCAAGGCGTGTACAGCGGCTTTGCGGGTTGGGCCGACCGGGCCGGACGCTTCCGCTCCCTGGGCGACGGACAGGTGGATTTTTCGGCGATTTTCTCCAAACTCTCGCAGTACAACTATGGTAGCTGGGCCGTGCTGGAATGGGAATGCTGCATAAAGTCACCCGCGCAGGGTGCCGCCGAGGGCGCACCCTTCATCGAAAGCCACATAATCGAAGTGACCGACAAAGCCTTCGACGACTTCGCCAGCGCCGGCGCCGATGAAGATTTCAATCGGAAGGTGTTGGGGTTGTAGAAGGAGGAAAGGAGGAGGGAGAAAGGGAGAAAAGGAGAAAAGGAAAGCGGACGCCGGGATTTCCCGGCGTCCGCTTTTTAATTAAAAATAACTGTCAACTCTCAACTAACCTACATCGCCCCGTTCACAAACTCGATCGTGTCCACGGCGAACAGCGGTTTGCCTTTTGGGTCGGCGTTCTTGAAGACAAAGTAAATGTCGCGCTGGCGGTTGTCAGCGGGGACTTGCAGCGGAATAGTCACTTCGCCCATCGTTCCCTGCTTCACCTCCGCCGAGCCGATGCTTGGGCCGTCGGGTTTGTCAAGGTGAACCTCGATCGTGCCGCCAGCCGTCATGTCGGCGGCAGTAAACACGGCGGCTTTGAGTTGGCTGATGCCCGTCAGGTCGATGTCTTTGAAGACCACATTGCTGTTGTTGGTATTCGCCACTACCACTTCTGAACCCGTCGGCAGCTTGTACTTCATGTAATTCTTGCCGGCATCCAGCGCGGTGGCCTTCATCTTGGCGGGGCGCAGCGCGACCGACTTGGTAGTCGTCAGCGGACCAATGTTACCGTTCCCTTTGTCGGTGTAGCTGGCCGTCAGGATATAAGAACCAACTTTCGCTTTTGCCTCAGGCGTAAAAGTACTGGCCAATGGCTCGCGCTTGGCCTGCTTCTTCTCGTCGGCCAGCGACAGAATGTACTTCACCATGTCCTGCGCTTCCTCGGTCTTTAGCTGTGGATGGGCAGCCATCGCCTGTTCGCCCCACACGCCCCCGCCGCCTTTGATGACCTTTTCGGCCAGGTACTTTACGGCGTTTTTATCCTTTTGGTACTTCTTGGCCACATCCATGTAGGCTGGGCCGATGGACTTCTTGTCGATGCTGTGGCAGGCTTTGCAGTCGCTCAGTTCAATCAGGCGCTTGCCCGTCGCAAAGCCCATGTTGGCCTGGTGTCCCTGGGCCAGCATCGTTTTGTCGTAGCCTTCCAGGTAGTCGATCGTTACCAGCACGTCGTTCTGATCGATGCCTTTTTTGAGGTCGCCGTCTTCCTTGTCTTTCACCGTGACGTCGTAGGCAACAGGCTTTTTATCAAAATAAAACGACTTGTTGCCCTTCAGGGCGATAGCCAACTCAGGAACATCGTTACCTGCCTTTACCAGCACATTGGAAGTAGCGGCGTTGCCCTTGGCGTCCGTCACTTTGAGCGTGGCCGTGTACTCGCCGGGCTTGGTGTAGGTATAGGTCGGATTGGCTTCGGTGCTTTTCGGGAGGCCGGGGCCAAAATTCCATTCATATTTAACAGCGTCCTTATCGTAGTCCATCGAACCCTTCGACAAGAAAGCCACTTTCAAGGGTACGGCGCCCACTTTATTTTCGGCAGCCGCCATCGCGACGGGCGGGCGATTACCGGCATTATACGTGATGTGCGACAATCGGGCTTCTTCGTTCTGGGCAAACCAGTTGCTGCCGTATTCCAGCGTGTAGAGCGAGCCGTCGTTGGCAAACTGCATGTCGATCAGGTGGTTGAAGTTTGTGCCCGGCATAAAGCGCTCCATCGACACAAAATCGCCGTTGGGGGCCATCGTCACGGGATTGACCCACCCCCTGATCCAGTCGTAGGCGAAGAACTTGCCGTCGTAATACTTCGGGAACTTCACTTTGGAATCCTTGTAGTCGTCGTAGTAGTACACGGGGCCACCCATGGCGTTACGCCCGCCCTTGCCCACGATATCGCCAAACTCCGGCGACTCGGCGTAGGGGTAGTAGATGAATGCCTTGTTGGCGGGCGGTAATTCTTTCAACCCGGTATTCTTCGGCGAGTCGTTGACAGGCTTAGCGGGATCGTATTTTGGGCCAGATTCTTTAGTGGCAAAATCGTAATGGTTGTAAGCCCGATTGTCGCCCACGAACAGCGGCCAGCCGTAGTACCCGGCTTTACGCGCCTGGTTCATTTCGTCGTAGCCGCGCGGGCCGCGTCCTTCCTTGTCTTCACCTGCGTCGGGGCCGACCTCGCCCCAGTAGAGGTAGCCGTTGCGCTGGTCCACCGAAATACGGTAGGGGTTGCGGTTGCCCATGACGTAAATCTCGGGCCGGGCATTCGGGGTACCTTTCGGAAACAGGTTGCCTTCGGGAATCGTATAAGAACCGTCGGCCTGGGGATTGATGCGCATGATCTTGCCGCGCAGGTCGTTGGTGTTGGATGAAGTTTTCCGCGCGTCGAAGCCGACCATTTCTGCCCTTCCATCCATCGGGCCGTAGCCTTCGGACTTGAAGGGGTTGGTGTCGTCGCCCGTCGAGAGAAAGAGGTTGCCCTTGCTGTCCCAGGCGATGGAGCCGCCCGTGTGGCAGCAGTCGGTGCGCTTTACGGGGACGGTCAGCAATTCCTGCTCGGTCGAGAGGAGCAGCGTGTCTTTGGTCGTGTCGTACTTGAAGCGCGAGAGGTGCTGTGCCGTGTCGGAGGCGGTGGAAGGCGGCGAATAATAAAGATAAACCCATTTGTTTTGGTTGAACTTGGGGTCGATGTTCAGGCCCATCAGTCCGTACTCGAACTTCGTGAAGACGGGCACCTCGGCCACGACTTTCGTTTTGCCGGTCTTGGGGTTGTACAGCTTCACCTTGCCCTTCCGCTCGGCGAAAAGCACCCGCTGATCATCCAGCACGGCCAGTTCGGTAGGCTCATCCAGTTGATCGACCAGAATTTTGCGCACGAAGCGGTTTCCTTCGGGACGCGCTCTGGCGTAGTCCAGCTTGTCGGCCATGGCCCACTTCATGCCGCCCAGCAGGTGCTTGATATAGACGGGGTTGGCATACATCTCGTCGGTGTGGCCGAAGTTGGTATAAAACGCCTTGCCGCCGTCGAATTCGTGAAACCAGGCCATCGGGTGGTCGTCGCCCATTTGGCCTTCCTTGTAGCTGTTCTCGTCTATTTTGACCAGCACGGTCACGTCTTTGTTAAAATCCTTGAAGTCGTAGAACTCGTCCTTCACCGACCACTTGTCGGGAAAGCCTTCCATTGAAGGGTGGTTGCGGTTGACGACGTAAGCCTCGCCCGTCTGAATGTTGTTCTTGGGGTGACTGGCAAACCAACCCCCGGCCAGGCGGTTGTACCAGGGCCAGTCGTACTCGGTGTCGGCGGCGGCGTGGATGCCCACGTAGCCACCCCCGGCCTGAATGTACCGCTCGAAGGCAACCTGCTGCACATCGTCCAGGACGTCGCCCGTGGTGCTGAGGAAGACGACCTCGCTGTATTTTTTCAGGTTGTCGTCGGTAAAGGCATTGGCATCAGTGGTCGTGTCCACGGCAAAGCCATTTTCCTTGCCCAACTGCATGATGAGCTTGTTGCCCACCGCGATGGAGTTGTGGTGATAGCCCTTGGTTTTGGAGAAAACCAGCACCCGCTTGCCGCCCGACTGCGCCGAGACAAAGCCAAGGCTAAGTCCGCAGCCCACCGCCAGCGTGAGCAAAACTTTATGAATAAATTTTTTACACAAAATGTACATGGGTTGATTTTGATTAGGAATTGATAACGTAAAAGAAACAGCGGGCCGGACGATAAGTTTAAAACTATTGGAGTAGCGCCAGCCGCCTGCCGAACCCCAAAGGTAATAAGGAAACGTTAGTCTTCGGGGAAATCTTATGGTTTTTTGGGGAAGGGTTCTTTGGGGAAACGTCAGGGTTTATTGAAAACGAGCCGTGTAGTCTGCTCATCGCCAGGAAAGGAAGTCGGTTACTGCTTCTGATACACCAGAAAGTGCTGGATCGGCAGAAAATCGCCCCGCTG
>JBBSKK010000397.1:0-4138 GCA_038256395.1 Cytophagales bacterium
CGAAGAATTCTGGATTTTGTTGCTGAACCGCGCCAACGAAGTGCTTCGCCCCGTCCAAATTAGTTCGGGCGGCGTAGCGGGTACCGTCGCCGACCCCAAGCTTATTTTCAAACACGCCCTGGAACAATTAGCCAGTTCCATCATATTATTCCATAACCATCCTTCCGGCAATCTCACCCCCAGCCAGGCCGACAAAGACCTCACCCGCAAGCTAAAAGAGGCGGGCCGAATGCTCGACCTGCCCATCTTAGATCACCTAATCTTCACCGACGGCGGATATTTTAGCTTCGCTGATGAAGGAATATTGTGAGATTGAGATATGAACTATGAGATATAAGATTTCTGTCTCGACGAAACTGATCTCCTAATTCATATCTCATATCTCATATCTATTTACAAACTCATCAGCTCTTTAAACCGTATCGCCTGCCTACGGGATATTTCGATGCGGGTGCCGCCTTGCAGGGTCACGAGTATGCCGCCGCTGAACCAGGGTTCGATCTTCTCGACCCATTGCAGGTTAATGATGTGCTTGCGGTTGGCGCGGAAGTAGTTTTCCGGGTCGAGGCGGTCTTCCAGGCTGTTCAACGATTTGAGGACGAGCGGCTTTTGGTCGTCAAAATGCAGCCGAACGTAATTGCCCATCGACTCAAAGAGCCGGATTTTGCCCAGCTTCACGAACCAGCATTTCTCGCCGTCTTTTATGAACACCTTGTCGTTTTCACCCAGCACTCGGCTGGCGCGTTCTGGTTTTTCTTCGGTGGATTCTTCGTGGGTGTCCCGGTCTTCCTCCACCCGCTGCAGGGCGTCCTTGAGCCGTTCGCTGTCGATGGGTTTCAGCAGGTAATCCAGCGCGTTGAACTCGAACGCCTTGATGGCATAATCGTCGTAGGCCGTCGTGAAAATCACGTCCGGGGCCTTGCCTTCGATGGAGGTCAGGAGTTCAAAACCGTTCTTGCCGGGCATTTGAATGTCCAGGAAAAGTAGTTCCGGTTCTAATTCCTTGATTAGGTCAAGGGCCTCTTCGGCATTGGCGGCCTCGCCCACAATCTCAATTTTGTGGTAAGGCTCCAGCAGGCGCTTCAATTCGTTGCGGGCGAGCCGCTCGTCGTCGATAATTAGGGTTTTCATGGCTAAGTTTAATGGATATTTGAAAATGGATAATTGATAATGCTGGTTATTTGGATGGGCTTTTTTCGGAGATCTGGCCGTTGTAGCGCATGAGGCCGTCCGAGAGCATGGGGATGAAGATTTCGGAGCAGACAATATTTTCCGATTCCTGATAAATTCTGAATGAGGCTTGTTTGCCGTATAGAATTGAAAGGCGTTCGGCGGTATTCAATAGCCCGACGCCGCCCGAATTGGTGTTACCGAGGACACCCGTGTTTTTGATGCAAATCATTAACTCATTATTTTCCAGCGAAGATTCTACGGTAAGCTTCCCGCCTTTGGGGAGTTTGGAGACGCCGTGCTTGATGCCGTTTTCAACCAATGTTTGCAGCATCATGGGCGGTACCTGCCAGTAAAGCGTCTGCGGATCAGCTTGGATTTTGTAGTTCAGGCGTTCCTCGTAGCGAACTTTTTCCAGTTCCAGGTAGTCTTCTACCGTTTTCAATTCCTCGCGAAGTTCTACTGTCTTGCGGCGATCGGCGAGGAGAGAGTTGCGCAATAAATTCGACAACTGCGTGATGCTTTGTTGCGCTTTGGTCGGATTCTCCGACACTAAGGCGCGGATACTATTCAGGGCATTGAAGGTAAAATGTGGATTGAGCTGCGAGCGTAGTACCTTGGCCTCGGCCTCGCGCATGGAGGTTTTTAGCATGATTTTTTCCAACTCGGTCAATCGGGTTTGCTCTACATAATGATAGACGGTATAGGCCAGCACCCAGGTCAGCATATTCTTGCACCAGGCCGAAATGTAGCCCCAGAAAGCGAACGGCTGGTTGGCCAGGTTGTAGGCAATGGTGTCGTGGTCGAGGCGGATATTGACCACCGACATGATCGCCCCCAAAAAGATGACGGAAACGATGACCCGGAAAGCCAGGCGCGGCAGCGGCAGCGTGGACCAGTTCCAGCGGCGAATGATGAGCCGATAGACGTGCGTTAGCCCGATGGCCAGGAAAATGTTGGCCACGCTCAGCAGGAAATACTCCAAATCAAAGCCGTACTCCGCCGTGTAAATGACGAACTCGTACATCATCAGAGCTGTCCAGCCAACGATTTGCAGTGTCCAGTATATCCGGGATTTGGACATTTTTGCTTTCCTAATCACTTGGTTTTTAATTGGTAAAAACCAAAAGGGCAGAATGGTTTCTACTTACTATAACCGAACAAAAAGGCAAGCTAGGCAAAGATTCCCAGGAAAGGGATAGCCAAATACACCAAAGGGAAAGAATCTTTACAGGCGGTTGAAATCAACTTTGCGAGACAGGGACGTCGAGCGAAAGTAAATGAGTGATGTCGTTACCGGAGACGAAAGTGAACTTTTGCTCGTCGTAAGAGTAGTTGATGCGGTAAAGGCACAAGTTGCTGTGTTCGTATTTGTCCATGGCGGTGAGTGGTTCGTCGAAGAGTAGCGTGAGCAGAATCCGCATCGCGCGGCCGTGCATGGCGATCAGGATCGTACGTTCCTGGGGACGGGAGAGAATCAAATCTATGACTGGCTTTTGGCGGGCGCGCACCTGGATTGGGCTTTCGCCTTCTTCGCAAGGCATATTGATTTGCCCGTTCTGCCATGCCTGTACTAAGTCGCGGTAGTAACCCTGATCCTTGTCGTTGGGCATCCGCCCCTCACGGCAGCCCCAACTGATTTCGTTCAGCCCCGCGTGGCTTTCCCACGGAATGCCCGAGTCGATAAAATCCTGTACCGACTGGACGGTGCGCTGCAATTTAGAGGTATAGATTTTGTCGAAGGGAACGTGCTGGTAGGCGTCGTAAAAAGCTTCGGCCTGGGCCTTACCCCAGTCGTTGAGGATGGTATCCACACCGCTGCCCTGCACGATTCCGTTGCGGTTGTGGTCGGTTTCGCCGTGACGGATGAGGTAGATCGTTTTACTTTTCAATATAATTTGTAC
The DNA here is from genome assembly GCA_038256395.1 of Cytophagales bacterium. GTDB lineage: Bacteria > Bacteroidota > Bacteroidia > Cytophagales > Spirosomataceae > Persicitalea. Next base: position 3,075 of record JBBSKK010000397.1, read on the forward strand.
TTTTTTAATAAATATTTTGCCAAAAAGTCGTTTTCTAGCGTTATTTGCCCATACAAATTTAGACAAAAAAAAGAATGTTTAACAAATCCTTTGACCTCGATTTCCTGCGTAACCTCAATCCCAAAACCATTGACAAGCAACTCGGCATCGAATTTACCGAGATTGGGGAGGACTTTATCATCGCAAAAATGCCGGTCGATCACCGTACGCATCAGCCCTTCGGCATCCTGCACGGCGGTGCGTCGGTGGTTCTGGCCGAGTCGCTGGGCAGCGTGGCCTCCATGCTGAGTCTGGAAGATCCCGAAAAGCAACGGGCGGTAGGGCTGGAAATCAGCGCCAACCACATCCGTGCTGTCAGGGAAGGTTGGGTTTATGGGCGCGTCACGGCCTTACACGTAGGCCGCAAAACGCACGTCTGGGACATCAAAATCACTAACGAAACCGGAAAACTGGTTTGTGTAAGCCGCCTGACGGTGGCGGTCATCGACGCAAATTGATGGTTTTCAAGAAACATTTTTGGGGACTAAGCGTGTTATTTACCCGATGATGACAACCCAAAATCCCACCAGAATTTTTCAGGCCAAGTCGCTGTTCAAAGCGGCCTGGCAGCTTGGCCATCCGTCGGCAGTATGGCGGCTACCCAATCGGCACGAAGTCAAACTCTTGATTTCTTTGCAGGAAGGCATTCAGCGGAAGTCGCCCGATTTTGAAGAATTGCCCGCCTGCTTCGTCATTCATCCCTTCGAGCCACTCGAAAACGGCGAGGCGTTTGTCCTGGAAGGCGATTTGATTTTCACCTTTTCGGAAGATTGGGCTTGTCAGGAAGTGGCGGGTAACCTGGGTCAGGAACACCCATTTGTGCAGCGTTTGCTGGAAGTGGCGGAAGACTTAACTGAGGAAAATACGGAGGATGCTTCCAACTGGACAGGTTTTTCCGCGAACCTTGAAGTCAATCCCGAAAAAGAAAGTCGTTTTAAAAACGCCGTGACCGAAGCCGTGGCGGCCATTAGCCGGGGCGAACTATCCAAGGTCGTGCTTTCCCGTACCAAAACGCTAACCCATTC
>JBBSKK010000398.1:0-4132 GCA_038256395.1 Cytophagales bacterium
CACCTTGTGAAAAAGCGTGTTGGGTTCCATCTGATTCCATTCCAGACCGCCAAGTTCGCCATAAACCCGGATATTCAAGTCATTTTCTTCGCCGTTGCAGATTTGGCTGTTTTGCAGGATTCCCTTGGCGCCGTTGTCGAAACGCAGCAGCACGTTGGCGTCGTCGTCGAGTTTGCGGCCTTCGACGAAGATCGTCAGGTCAGCGCAGACTTCGGTGATTTTCAGGCCCGTGATGTACTCGGCCAGGTTTTCGGCGTGGGTGCCGATGTCACCCAGACCACCCGCCTCGCCCGATTTCTCGGGGTCGGTTCGCCAAGAGGCCTGCTTCTGCCCGGTGGCTTCGACTAGTGTCGAAAGCCAGCCCTGCGGGTATTCCACGATGACTTTGCGGATTTTGCCCAAAACACCCGCCTCGATGAGCGCTTTGGCTTCCTTCACCATCGGGTAACCCGTGTAGTTATGCGTCAGGCAGAAAACCAGACCGCTGTCCTCCACTATCTTCACCAGCTTTTCGGCGTCTTCGGTCTTGTGGGTCACGGGCTTGTCGCACACTACGTGAAAACCGTTTTCCAAGGCTAACTTGGCGGGTGCGAAGTGTACGTGGTTGGGTGTGACGATCGACACGAAATCCATCCGCTCGCCTTCGGGCAGTTCCTTTTCCTTTCGGATCATTTCCTCAAAATTGCCATAGACGCGGTCTTCGGGCAGGTACAGGGCGGCTCCGGTGGCTTTGGATTTCTCAGGACTGGAACTGAACGCCCCGCAGACGAGCTCGATTTCGCCGTCCATGATCGCGGCGCGGCGGTGTACAGCCCCGATGAAGGCGTCCATACTGCCGCCTACCATTCCCATGCGGATTTTTCTAGGCATTGCTGATTGGTTGTGGATTATTATAAAAAAGAATAATTGCGGGAAAAAGAGTAGCTACGGCCACTTTTACTACTTACAAAGGTAGCAAGATAAAAAAATCGGCCCTAGCCTTCCCAAATATTAGTAGAAATGGGGGCTATTCCGTTTTTTTACGAAAAATAGCACGAAACCCACTTACCCAAAACTAATCTAAACCATCCTTTTTAACTAAACCTGTACAATTATGAATCAAAATGTCAATGCGAATCGCCTGTTCCTGGGCAGTTGCTTTGCGCTCATCACCACGGCTTTCTCGTTCGCCATTCGGGCGGGTATCCTGCCACAACTCGGCGCAGAGTTCGGCCTCAGCGCCGAAAAGTTGGGCTTCATCAATTTCATGTGGTTCTTGGGCTTTCCCATCGCCATGATTATCGGCGGTTTGGTCTATCACACCGTCGGCCCGCGCATTATTATGATGGTGGCTTTCGTAATGCACACTCTGGGCATTGTACTCACCATTTATGCTGGCGGCTTCAACGGTCTGTTGATCTCGACGCTTTGCATCGGCATCGGCAACGGCTGTACCGAAGCGGCCTGTAACCCAATGATCGCCGATTCGTACGCGGGCTTGAAAATGAACAAAATGCTCAGCCGCTTCCACATGTGGTTTCCCGGCGGCATCGTAGTCGGCAGTCTCATTTCGCTGGTGATGACCAAGATGGAGTTGGGCTGGCAGGCGCAAATCTGGATCATTATGATTCCGACCCTGATTTACGCTTTCCTGTTCTGGGGTCAAGCGTTTCCGAAGGCGCAGGTGGAGGGTTCTACCTCACTTTCCGAAAATTTCAAAGCAATGCTTAATCCGCTGTTCCTGTTCATCTTCGCCTGCATGGCGCTGACCGCCATTTCTGAGTTCGGCCCACAGCAGTGGACTGCGCTCATCCTGAGCAAGTGCGGGGCCGAGCCTCTGCTAATCCTGGCTTTGGTCACGGGTTTGATGGCCGTCGGTCGTTTCTTCGCGGGCCCCGTGATCGGTCAATTCGGCCAAACGGGTGTGCTGTTGGGTTCGGCTGTTTTCACCACCATCGGAATTTTTATGTTCAGCAGCCAGACGGGAGCCATGGCCTACGTCGCTGCCGTTTTCTTCGCGCTGGGCGTCTGTTATTTCTGGCCGACCATGATTGGTTTCATAGCCGAAAAAATTCCTTTGAGTGGTGCCCTAGGCATGTCCATCGTGGGCGGTGTGGGGATGTTCTCTACGGCAATTTTCCAACCCATCATCGGTGGCTGGATCGATAGCAATCGCGCCATGATGGCATCGGAAGGCTTAACAGGTGATGCGCTTGAACTGGCGGCCGGCCAAGCAACGCTCTTGAATATGACTACTTTCCCGATTATTCTGGTCGTGGCGTTCACCATTCTGCTTTTCTGGATGCGGGCGCGGAAGGCCAAAGGGTTGCATAGTTTCCAGGAGTCAGAGGTGTTGCAGCAGCCGCAGTTGTAGTTTTAGTTTTTTTGCAAAAGCAGAAACCCGGACAATCGAAATGGTCGTCCGGGTTTCTTTTTCTAAATAACGCCCGCCGCTATATCTCGGATTATCGGCCGTGCCTACGGCACTTGGTTTTTGGTGTTACGTTCCGCTCACCCCGGATTAAAATCCGGGGCTACAAAATAATTCATGCCTACGGCACTTACGCTATTCTACGATTTCAAATTAGCTGCAAAACACTGCGACAACGCATAATGCCGTAGGTTCTTGCGCTAGCCTACGATTTCAAATTAGCTGCAAAACACTGCGACAACGCATAATGCCGTAGATTCTTGCGCTAGCCTACGATTTCAAATTAGCTGCAAAACACTGCGACAACGCATAATGCCGTAGATTCTTGCGCTAGCCTACGATTTCAAATCAACTGCAAAACACAGCGACAACGCATAATGCCGTAGGCATGGACGATTGTGTAGGCCCGGATTTTAATCCGGGTTACCGCAAGACACGATAACAATGCCAAGTGCCGTAGGCACGACCGATAAAAGCAACAATTCAGAAAAGTGGAATCAAACCATCTCCTGAAAAATATACTTCTCATCGTACTCGATGCCGAATTTTTCAAGCAATCGGATATATTCCTGACGAAATGTTTCCTTTTTATGATGTTCCTCCTGGTTCTGAATGTAGCGGCACACATCGTCTATCTGCGAGCGACCATAGGAGAAAGCCCCATAACCCGCCTGCCACTCGAAGCGATGGCTCAGCAAACCGCTCTCGTTCATCCACTTGGAAGACTTTCCCTTCACGCTCTGCATCACATCTGAAACACTAACCGAAGGTTTCAAGCCAAAGAAAATATGCACGTGATCCTCTACACCATTCACGGCTAAGGTTGTGCAACCTGTTTCATTGATAAGATTGCCGATGACCGCCAGCATCTTAGGTCGCCACTCCTTTTTCAAAGTGACTTTTTGGTATTTCACCGCAAAAACGCCGTGTAGGTAGATTTGGCTATACGTGTTGGCTATAGTCAAGAGAGTTTTTCAGGGGAAATTAACGCATCTTCACCACCGTCACCCCCGCGCCGCCGCGGTCGGCGTGTTCGTCCTGCATGGCGGCGACTTGCTTGTAGCCCCGGAGATGGTTCCTGATCAGGGTACGCAGGATGCCGTCGCCCTTGCCGTGGACGACGCGGATTTCGTCATAGCCCAGCATCACGGCGTTGTCTATAAATTGATCCACTACGCCCAGCGCCTCCTCGCCGCGCTTGCCCCGGATGTCGAGGTTGAAGCTAAAATTCTGCTGCCGTTCGTTCAGATCCACGCCCGTCATAGCCGGACGCGATTTGGTTTCACCCGTGACTTCGCGGTAGGTTTTGTTGGATACCTTTTCCAGGCGGTTCAGCTTAATGTTGGATTTCAACTCGCCGATACGCACTTCCACGTCTTTGCCTTTCATCGCCAAAACTTCCGCAAAAGCCGTTTGGCCTTTTATCCTGACAAAACTACCTACCTCGATGGCCCCGCTTTCCGGCTCGATTTTTATTTTGGAAGGCAAGTCCGCGACAGGTTCGGGTTTGAGTTCTTTTTTGGCGAATCGTTCCAATTCCGTCCGCACCTGCTTGGTGGTTTCGCGCTCGGCCTTGCTTTCCTTTATTTCGCGGATGGTATTCTCAATGCGCTGATTGGTATCGCTCAGCAGGAGTTTGGCTTTCTGCTTGGCCTCATTGAGGATGCGCTTTTCGTTGTTTTCCAGCGTGGTTTTCTGGGCGGTGTACTCGGCGAGTTGCTG
>JBBSKK010000399.1:0-4111 GCA_038256395.1 Cytophagales bacterium
CACCTGGAACCCGAAATCCTGGTCGTGGACGAAGTACTGGCCGTGGGCGACGCGGAGTTCCAAAAAAAATGCCTGGGGAAAATGAAGGATGTGAGCGAGAACGACGGGCGGACGGTGCTATTCGTGAGCCATAATATGGAAACCATCCGAAGACTCTGCACCCGGGGAATTTTACTCGGGCAGGGAACGGTCATGGCCTTGGGCAGCACAGATGACGTTTTGCATAAGTACTTGAATGAAGGTGCCGCATCCGAGTCTTTTTTCCAGCTAACGCCTCCTTCCGACGCCTATCAACTGCTCGGTGAAGCCGTTAGCCTGACTGTAGAAAATGATCAGGGACAACTAGCTAACGAGATACCGCTGGGTGATCCCTTTAACATTCGCATTCAATTCAAATTGCACCGATCCGTGCCGCATTTCATCATCGGCCTGGGAATCAGTTCCCAGATGGGCATCTCCGTTCAAACTTCGTGGAGTCAACCTCGTGAGTTGTCCGCCGGGCTATACGAAGCTGTATTTCGTAACGACAATATCCTCTACACCTCAGGACTTTATTACCTGACCGTGGGGCTTTCTTCCTACGTTAACACATTTCATTACAGCACCCAGGAGGCCTATTTTCGTATATCGGAGGTGTCGAATGACGAGAAAGTCCACGAACTGGTCAATACCAAGAGCGGTCTGGTGCTGAATCAACTGCTTGTGGAGATAAATCACGTAAATAAATAGACTGATACCCTAGCGTTGTTACATGAAAAATCTAATTCAAAAACTGGTGGGTGAATCTTTTTACCTCAGAATGCATCGGTGGTGGAGAAAGGGCGGAGGCACCCGCGAAGCGAAGGAGAATGCAGAGTCGATAAGGCGAGCGGATTTTTATTCATGCTTCGTCGGGAAAGGTGAGTTGTGCTTCGATGTTGGCGCCAACATCGGCAACCGGGTGGGGCCTTTGCTGGGTATTGGCGCAAAAGTCGTCGCGATCGAACCCCAGGAGCACTGCTACACTGTACTGACAAATAAGTACCATGACCGGATAGAACTGGTGACCGATGGACTGGGCGAACGGGAAGGCGTAAAGGATTTCTACGTTTCCAATGCGCATACCATCTCCTCTTTCTCAGAAGAATTCGTGGCGAGCGTGAAAGACGGCCGTTTTAAAGAACACACATGGAACGCCCCCATCTCGGTGAAAATCACTACCCTCGATGCGCTCATAAAAAAGTACGGGCGACCTTCTTTTATCAAAATCGATGTCGAAGGCTACGAACTGGATGTCCTAAAAGGCCTGTCGGTCCCAATCAAAATGATAAGTTTTGAATACATGGTACCCGAGCAGACCGACAAAATCGTGGCTTGTATCGAACAGATCGAAAGCAACGGCGGCAATGTCGAATACAACTACTGTATCGGGGAAACGATGGCGTTCGTGCTGGACGATTGGTTGACGCCAGTCAAGATGAAGGAGCATGTTTGGGAAGAACAGTTTACCGACACCCAATTCGGCGATGTGTACTGCAGGCTGAAAACCTGACACCTAACTCAGATGATCAGAACTATCAAAAAGACGATTCGTTCGCTGCTATCTTTGCGAAAGAGAAAAAAACCGGAATGGTTTTGGAAAGATTACGCCACGCTGACGGGTCAGGCCCGGCAAAGCGAGGACCGTTTTATACTTTCAGAATCCGATTTTTATGCCTGTCTCAGCGACCGAACCAGCCATACCCCCCTCGATCGGCATTATATCTATCATCCGGCTTGGGCTGCCCGAATTATCGCCCTTATGTCGCCACCGCTTCACATCGACATTTCCTCGACTCTGCATTTCAGTACTATTTTATCAGCCTTCGTCAAAACTGAGTTTTATGATTACAGGCCCGCCGAAATTGAGCTGGACAACTTTGCCTCGGACGGAGCCGATTTGACCGATCTCTTTTTTTTCCAGGATTCGGTTCAATCGCTCTCCTGCATGCATACCGTCGAACACGTGGGGCTAGGCCGTTACGGCGATCCGGTAGATTACGATGGCGATTTGAAAGCCATGCGTGAGCTGGCCCGGGTGCTTGCTCCTGGGGGTACCCTCTTATTCGTAACGCCCGTTGGTAAAGAGGCCAAGATTTGCTTCAATGCGCACCGCATCTACACTGCCATTGCCATCGTCGATGCCTTTGCAGCTTATGGGCTAACACTTTCGGAATTTTCGTACATTCCCCAGCATAGTGGTGCCATGGTGCAGGCAGATCCCGCCACTTTCAAAACGACTGACAGCTACGGTTGTGGCTGTTTCTGGTTCACCAAATAGCCAATGATCATCGTAAAGCTACAGGGAGGACTGGGCAATCAACTATTTCAATACGCCACCGCCCGCGCGTTGGCGCACTACCATGATACTTCGGTGGCGTTCGATGCCCGCACACTACAGGCCGACCACAGCCAGACCGCCTTCACACCCCGCCGCTACGAGTTGGATCAAGCAGGAATCGTATCCAGACAACCGCCTATGCTCGAACAGATTGCATACGGCATGAAAACCGTAGCAGCCCACCACCTGGTAGCTAGATCACTGCGCCGATTGCGTGGTGCCGTCATGTACAGTGAACGCTCTCCTGCCTACGACCCCGCTCTCCCCGATATCACTACTCCCCGATCCTATCTAAAAGGGTTTTTCCAGTCTGAGAAGTACTTCCATTCCATTCGTGACATCTTGTTGCAGGAAATTGATTTTCCGATTCCCGCCGATCCGTATATCCGGGCGATAGCAACGACTCCTTCCATCAGCCTGCATGTTCGGCGGGGCGACTACGTGACCAACCCTGCCGCGCGGACCTTCCACGGCTTGTGCGCGCCGGACTACTACCGGCGCGCTATGGAATACGCTCAGGCGAAGTTGGGTACAGCCCGGGTGTTCGTATTTTCGGACGACATAGCCTGGGCCAAAGCGAATCTGGGCGGTCCGCTTCCGCTTACTTTTATAGAACGTACCGAACCCGCCTCCGCCGCTGCTGATCTGTACCTGATGAGCCGTTGCCACCATCATATCATCGCCAATAGTAGTTTTAGTTGGTGGGGGGCCTGGCTGAATCCCTCCCCCGACAAGCTGGTCATTGCCCCCGACCGTTGGTTTGCCAACGATCAGGTACACAAGCAAACTAAAGACCTCATTCCCGCCTCATGGATACGGTTAGCGTAATTATTCCCACCTGGAACCGCGCCGACAGCCTGGCCGTGGCCATTCAAAGTACTTTGGATCAGACCCACCCGGTGCTGGAGGTACTCGTCTGCGACGACGGTTCGACCGACCACTCGCGGCAGGTCGTGGACGCCTTTACCGATTTCAGGGTCAAATGGGTACCCGGCGAGCCATCCGGCGGCCCGGCCACACCCCGAAATAGAGGCATCGCCCTCAGCCGGGGCACGTGGCTGGCTTTTCTGGACAGCGACGATAGCTGGCATCCCGAAAAACTGGCCCGACAGCTCGAATATGCAAAAAAAAAAGACCTCATAGCCGTTTGCACTAACGCTGAACGGCACGTGCCGGGCAAGCCAGTCGTACCGTTCCACAAGCCGGAGCGGATTAGGGCGGCTGACATCAATGATCGTCTCCCTTTCGAGACGCTTGTGAATGTGAACTACGTAATCTGTAGCACCGCGCTTGTACGTCGTGACCTGCTGGCTTTGGCAGGGAAATTTCCCGAAGACAGCAATTTAAGGGCTGTGGAAGACTACGCACTGTGGCTGCGTGTGGCAGCCTACGAAGCATTTGGCTATCTCGACGCGTCGCTGGCTGCCTATTCTGATGCCCCGCTGCACAGCATTCGGCAGGATGACGACACCGAATCCCTACAGCAGCGGAAAATCAGGGCGGCTTTGGGAAATCTTTTGGAATGGAATGAACGAACCCGGGCGTTGTCGGAAGAACAGGTATCTTTGGTTCGAATGCGCATCTTGACTTCTCAAACTACCCTCATACGCCGCCTGTACGAGCGAATACGGCGGAAGTTGTATGTCCTGCTTCGCTTCTGACGATAGATATGAATTTATGCAAAAGTTAAAATTACTTTTATATCACTTTTCCCTATTGCCCCGCTTGTTTTCTACGTATATAGTGTTAAGC
>JBBSKK010000400.1:0-4103 GCA_038256395.1 Cytophagales bacterium
CGCTGACGCGCCGGATACCCGCCTCGGCTTCGGGCCAGTTGTTCTGCTCGATGGCCTCGCGAATCATGGGCAGCGTTTTCACGCCGTAGCCGGTGTAGAAACCGGGCGCATAAATCTGGTGGCGGAACCAGTCGCGGCGCGGCAGACCCTCGGGATGCGTCAGGTACCGCTCTGTTTTATATAGGATTTCGTTCAGCTTTTTAAGCTTGTCGCCCGACAGTTGCGTCGCCTTCGCACTCGCCTGGGCGTAGTCGTTGGCGCTTTTTTCCAGAGTCGCCAGGGCATTGTCCAGCGGGGCGAAGTTCAGGTACGGCACGGTGGGTTTGGCTTCGGGCTGCGTGAAGGGTTCCTTGGGGTCGGCGGCGAGCTGGAAGCGGTTCTCGGCCAATAGTTTGTTGTGCTCTTCGGCCTGGCTGCGCGTGGTTTCGACGGATTTCTTGATTTCGTCGGCGTACTGCTGTACTGTGTTGGCGAAGTTCTGGAACTCGAAGGGCAGCACCGTGGCGTTGGCCAGGCGCAGCACGCTGCGGCCCATCACTTCGGCTAATGCCACGCCATAAGAAAAGTCGGTGTCCTTGAAACGGGTATAATGGTCGTAGGAATCATAGATGGAGTGATACTCGCCGCCCCCGTCTTCGCCACCGAAGCCGATGTTCATCGACGCAATGCCTAGGTGCTGAATGAATGGCGTGTAGTCGGAGCCGGAACCCAGCGCCCCGATGCGCAGGTCGCTGCGGCTGCGGGCTTCCTGCTTCGCCTTGGGGCTGCCGTCCACCATCACTTTGGCGCGAAGGCGGTCGTTCACGCTCACGTTGCGCTGCGGGTCGGTGACGTCGCGGGTCACCTGGTTGAGGAATTTTTCGAGCGTGTGCGAGCCGCCCGCGTACAGGAAGCCACGGCCGTTGGAGTCGGTATTGAGATAGGCCACGGCTTTGTCTTCCAGCTCTTTTTGCCGCTCCTCCACCCATTCCGTCGAGCCGAGCAGGCCGGGTTCTTCGGCGTCCCAGAGGGCATAAATGATGGTTCTTTTGGGTTTCCAGCCACTTTTCATCAACTCACCCAAAGCGCGAGCTTCTTCCAGCACGGCCACGGCCCCGCTCAGCGGGTCGTTGGCTCCGTTGACCCAGGCATCGTGGTGGTTGCCGCGAATGACCCACTCGTCGGGATACTCGCTGCCTTTGATCGTGGCAATCACGTTGTAAGCGGGCTGCACGTCCCAGTTGAATTCCAGCTTGAGATGTACCTTGGCCGGGCCGGGGCCGATATGGTAGGTGATGGGCAGCGCACCGCGCCAGGCCGCCGGGGCTACCTCGCCGCCCAGCGCTTTAAGCAGCGGCAGGGCGTCGCCGTAAGAAATGGGCAGTACGGGGATTTTCATGATCGTGGGCGCATCCTTGTGGTCGAGTCGCTTGGCGTCCTTAGTAGCCCCGTAGCCAGGCGTGAGCGGGTCGCCGGGATAGAGCGGCATATCCAGCACCGAGCCGCGCTGCGCCCCGGTTTCGTTTTTGTAGGCCCCTTTGGGATATACGTCGCCCTGAAAAAAGCCGTCTTCTTTGGGGTCGGAGTAGATGATGCAGCCGATGGCCCCATTCTCGGCGGCGACTTTGGGCTTGATGCCCCGCCAGGAATTGCCGTACTTCGCCAGCACGATTTTGCCCTTGACGTCGATGCCCATTTTTTTCAGCATCTCGTAGTCCTCGGGAATGCCGTAGTTGACGAACACCAGTTCGGCGGTCACGTCGCCGTCGGCCGAAAAGGCGTGGTAGGTGGGCAGTTGCTCTTTGGTTTGGCCGGAGGTAGCGTCTTCTTTTAGGACGGGTTCGGTCAGCGAGGCTTTGAATTTGGTGGGTTCGACCAGTTCCACGATGCGCGTTTTAGGGGTTGGGAACAGCACGTAGGACACGTCGAGGCGGGCGTCGAAACCGTAGGATTTGAACAGGCCGAGGGCGTATTCGGCGACTTCTTTGCCAAAGGGCGAGCCGACGTGGTGCGGGCGGGCGCTCATGTACTTCAAGTTGGCGCGGAGGTTTTCGGCTTTGAGTTGCTGGTCGAATTGCTTTTCGAGGGCGATTTCCTTTTGGGCGGCCAGGGCGTCGAAACCCAGGAGGGTTTGGGCTTGGGTGGGGGTTTTTATTAGGAGAAAAAGGCAGATCGTTACCAGAATCTTTGGGAAAATGTGCTTCATGGGTTAAATTGGGTTGGCGATTAGGTTTTTTATCAAAACAAATATACGGCAAATGTACCGAACCTTTGAATGGGCTGGGCTTGATGGATCGCGTTTTGTCGCGGGCAGACGTAACATATTACGTCTCTACGGGGGGTGGATCGCTGTGGCGTCATTAGCCATCGGGCAGGATGCCTGGTTTGCTTTTTTGAAAGATACTTCCTTTTACTGGGGCGAAAGCCTGCTGTACAAGATTTACTGGTTGCTATTTATTCCGCAGACTTTGCTGGTATCCTTCCTGGCAGATAAATGGCCCACTGGTTCCGGGTTTCTTGAAAATAGCTGGAAGCATCTTCTGCTTGCCCCTTTGGCGAGTCTGGCGCAGGTGCTGGTTTTTTCGGGGCTGGTAGCGGGGTTGAGCCAACCACTGCTCGGCTATACTTTCCACTTCGAGGGCGTTTTGCGAAAATCCCTGGCCGAGGATTTTTTTACCGGAATCCTCATGTACGGCTTGCTGCTCTTGGTTTTCTACCGGTTTTCAGGAAAAAACAAGGGGCTGGAAAAAGGGAGAGCGGACATTTTGCCTAAAACGAAGGCATCGCCGGAATACCTGACCGCGCTGCTGGTGAAGGACGGAGCCAAAACGTTGCGGATTCAAGCCAACTCGCTCGACTGGATCGGCTCGGAGGATTCTTATACGGTATTGCACCGGGCGGAGGGCAAATGGCTTTATTCCGAGAGTTTGACCAAGCTGGAAAAGCGATTGAACCCCGAAGATTTCGTTCGCATCCATCGCTCCTACATCGTCAATATTCAGCGTGTGCAAAAGGTCACGTCCCGGCTTACGGGAGACTATGACATGCAGTTGCTGGACGGGACGTTACTGCGGCTGAGTCGTCACTACGTCTCTAAAGTCAAAGGACGACTGCTATGATTCGCGGCTTAACGGGCAAAGTCTGCGACTTGGCGGAAAACCATTGACCACGAGGTGGCAGCAGGCTATTTTTGAAAATTCTTTTTTTCAAAAACCAATTCCTTTCTTGCCATGACCAAGCCCATTTTCCTGGTATTTCTCCTCCTTACGCTAATCTCCTGCCAGAGCCGAAGCCAGCAGCCTGGCACAAAACGACCAGCTACTGCACCGGCAGCCCTGGTGGGCGGTGGCTGCGACGGCTGTGAAATTATGTTCATCGGGATGCCGGACAAGATCGCCTCCGCCGACACCAGCCTGGGCTGGCGCGACGCGAACACTAAACTGGTCGTATCGGGAACCGTCTATCAAAACGATGGTCGCACACCCGCCGCCGACGTTATCATTTATTATTGGCAAACCGACGAGCAAGGTTTTTATTCCAAAAATGCTGAACTCAAAGGCGCTGCCATCCGCCACGGAGCCAGGCGCGGTTGGCTGAAAACGGGGGCCGACGGCAAATACACGCTCTACACCAACCGCCCGGCTCCCTACCCCAGCCGTGACATGCCGGCCCACATTCATTTGGCCATCAAAGAACCGGACATCGCCGACGAATACTACGTGGACGAGCTGGTTTTCGACGACGACCCGCTGCTGACCACCGCCAAACGCAAAGCCCTGGAAAACCGGGGCGGCAGCGGTGTGCTGCGACCCCGCGAAGAAAACGGCGTCCTGCGGGCCGAGTACGACATTATTCTGGGGCTTCACATTCCGAATTATCCCGAAAATAGGGCCAAAAAGCAATAAGTGCGCATCACGTTTGATTCCTGCCTGGTTGATCGTAAATTACCGCCTTGATAAGCGAACCCAACCATCGACGCCCGGTAGTGTCCCCACAAAATCCCGGAGAAAGCACCCGCAGCACGGAACGCCGCCCGCTGGTGCTTTTCTTCCTCCATAATTTCTTCATTAGCATCGGCACCATCCTCATTTACGTGTGTGCCACGGTGCTTTTGTTGCAAAATA
>JBBSKK010000401.1:0-4087 GCA_038256395.1 Cytophagales bacterium
AAGTGCGCAACGGGTTCGCTGCTCGACTCGAAGCCGCGCGTGGTAGAAAGCTGCTGCATTTGCAGCGTCGTGTCGTACTTCACGATCACCTTAGCGCCTATCGCGAAGGTATTACCGGGGTAGCCCACCAACTTCACCCGCAAAAATCCGCCGGATGTGGAGTCCCGTCGACTTTGATTTTGGTAAAAAACCGAGCGGGCGTTCAGGTTGTTGGTGACCAAATCCAGGTCGCCATCGTTGTCGAAATCGGCGTAGGCCGCGCCATTGGAAATGGTGGGTGTTGCAAAACCCCACTCGGCGGATTTGTTTTGGAAGACCAAGTCTTTGCTTCCCTTGAAAAGATAATTGTGGACTTTGCCCTCCGGCATCATCGCCATTACCCGCTTGTCGAGTTCGAGGGAGGTTTCGGGGGCGTAGCGCAGCGAGTCGTCGGCGGCGTACTTGGCGTAGTCGAGATTATTGGGGCGATGCGCGATGCCGTTGCTGATGAAGATATCCTTAATGCCGTCGTTGTCGTAGTCGGCCAGCAGCGGCGACCAACTCCAGTCCGTCGCCGCTACGCCCGCCATCGCGCCGATTTCCATAAAGCCCTGGCCCGATTGATTGATCTGTAAGCAGTTGCGGCTCAGTTGCGGCATATAGCCGTAGGACAATTTAAACAGAAAAATATCGAAAGCATCCTCTCCGACGGACGATTTTTCCACGGCTTCGTCCTCGGGGTACATATCCAACGTCATCAGGTCGGGGTAGCCGTCGTTGTTGACGTCCGCCATATCGTTGCCCATCGAATAGCGGCTGGTGTAGCGCAGCAACTCGCGGTTTTTGTTGGAGAAAGTGCCGTTTTTATTATTGATATAGCAGTAGTCGTCCTCGTGAAAATCGTTGGAAACGTAGAGGTCGTCCCAGCCATCATTATTGATATCGCCCACGGCGACGCCAAGGCCGTAGCCCATCGCCGCACCAAATATCCCGGCCTTCTCGCTCACGTCCCTGAACTTGATCGGCGCGTCGGGAGCGGCTTTTGTATCGCTGATTTGGTTTTGGAAAAGGCGGTCGCCCGCCTGGTTGTCGCGCAGGTTGCGGGTGGTTACGCGGTCGTAGCTGCGCGAGGTGTGAATGGCGTGGTTGAGTAGGTAGCAGTCCAGGTCGCCGTCTTTGTCGTAGTCGAAGAAAACGGCCTGCGTGGAGAATCCCGTGAAATCCAGGCCGTATTCCGCGCCTTTTTCGGTGAAAGTCTGGTCGCCGTTGTTGATGTACAGCTCGTTTGCCCCTTCCATGCCCCGGAAGTTGCCCACCGCCGAGACGTAGATATCCAGCAGCCCGTCGCCATTGACATCGGCCATCGTGACACCCGTCTGCCAGTCGGAAAAACCCGCCACGCCCGCGCTTTCGGTAATGTCCTCGAACTGGAACGGTTCGCCATTGCGATTGCCTTTGTTGAGGTACAGTTTGTTTTTGCCCTGGTTGGAGACGAAATACACATCCGTCAGGCCATCGTTGTCGATGTCGCCCGCTGCCACACCGCCGCCGTTGTAGAAATACAGGTAGTCGAGCAGGTTCACCTTCTCGTTGCCGACGACATGGTTGACAAAGCCTACGCCCGTCGAGGTCGAATCTTTGAGAACGAAGAGTGGGTTTTCTTGACCTTGTTCATTTGATTTGCAAGCTTGCATGATCAAGAGGAGGGTACAAGCAATTAATAAATTTTTCATTTATATACTCTGAGAAACTCCGTGCATAACTCTGTGAAACCGCGCGGCGGACCGCTCTGTGTCCCCAAAATTACTCCGCAACTTTAAAAACTTGAAACGCGCTGTTATTATTACCCAAGACAATCTGGCCCGGCCCAACCTGCCGCATCGCCCGCACCTGACCATCCGCCCAAAAACCCGTTTGGGCGGGGGATTCGACGTCAAATACGTTCTTGCCAACATTCCGCAATACCAATCCCCGCAGCGCGTCGTAGCGGCCCAGTTCCGGCAGCACGTCGTAATTATTGCCCGCCAACAGCAAGTCCACGCGCCCATCGCCATCATAATCGTAGGGCAAGATGGCGTAAATCGGGGCCAACTGCGCCAGACGGGGCAGCGGTAGGAAAGTCAGTGCGGTTCCGCGCTGATCGTTGCGCAGCAGGGCTGACTCGCTCGTGAAGGCTTGCTTCACCACCGCGCCGGCCAGTTCTTCGGGACTGAAAAGTTCGTCGAGTTTTTTGCCCGCGTACTGCTCGTTCATGACGAATCGCTTCTTCATGCCCGGCATGGCTCGCAGCAGGTCGGGCTTCATAACCATCGGGTAGGGGACGCCGCTCTCGTCGGGACAGGTGATGATCTGCTTCACCTGCCCGTTGTTGTCGAAGTCCTTCACGTACATTTCGGCGGGTGTCCGCATACTGGTGTTCAGGCCCAGATTCCCGGCCACAAGGTCTAGATCGCCGTCGCCATCGGTATCTACGGCTTCCACAGTATTCCACCAGCCATTGGTGCGAAGAGCTTCGCCTTTTTCATTTTTAATAAAATCCGAAGTTTGCAGTTCTAGTGAGTTGCGCTTGTTTTTGAACACCGTGATTGGCATCCAATCACCAACTACGACAAGTTCGGGGTAGGAGTCGCCGTCCAGATCGGCCCAGCAGGCGTCGGTGACCATGCCCAACTCCGCGATTTGCGGGACGTAACGCTTTGTATAATTCTTGAAAGTCCCGGTACCATCGCTGGTAAAGAGGTAGCTGGGCGGGTCGAGGCCGTACTGCCCCGCCTTGAGTCGCGAACCGATGAATACGTCCGGGTCGCCGTCCTTATCGAAATCGGCCACAGCCACGCATGAGGCGTTGATCGTCAGGTTAGGGAAAGTCGTGCTGCGGGTGAAATTCCCCTGGCCGTCGTTGAGGTACAGGCGCGGCACTAGGGTGGGGTCGTTGTCTTTGAACTCGTTGCTGCCCGATACCACCAGTAAATCCAGGTCTCCGTCGTTGTCAGCGTCGAAAATGGCCGCGTCGGTTGCCTCCACGTTGGTTTCTTGCTTTAAAAGCTCGGGCGTTCGGTCGGTGAAATGGCCGTTTTTTTTCTGAAAAAATAACTTGCCGCCCTGACCGATGGCCCCGCCCGCATAGACGTCGTCCAGCCCGTCGCCGTTCAGGTCGCCAACGGCCAGTGCCGGGCCGAGCCGGGAGTACATTTGCTTCAAAAGCGGATTTTGGTTGTAGTCCACGAAGTCGGCTTCGCGGTGGGTGAAGCTCAGGCCGCTGGTAGCGGTGATGTCTGTAAGTTCGGGTTTTAGGTCGCTTTTCTCGGGTGTCCAAATATCCTGGGCGGCTTGCTGGCGCAGCGTGTAGGTCGAATCGGCCCGCAAACCGCGTAGCACTTGCTGACGGTCGTTGGGCCAAATCACTTGGACAGAATCTATTTTAGGATTATTTCCCAAACCAAACACCAGCCGCAAATCCACCGACGACTCGAAGCCCCGATTCGGCATTTGCTGCATGAGCTGCATTCTGCCGGGTTGGTAGAGGTACACCTTCGCTCCGATGGCGTTGAGGTTTTTTTCTTCCCCCTGCAATTTGAATTTGACAAAATGAAAATCAGGCCGTTCGTTGGCGCGGTTGCGGAACACCGACAACTGGCTGTTCACGTTGTTGACGACCAAATCGAGGTCGCCGTCGTTGTCCAGATCACCATAGGCCGAGCCGTTGGAAAAGGAAGGCGCGGCCAGGCCCCATTCCTCGGCTTTGTTGGTGAAATTCAGGTCGCCGTTGTTCTTGAAAGCATAGTTAGCCAGCGGCTCGGAGGGCATTTGGTCCATGAACTTTCGGTAGTCGAATTTCTGGGTGCGCTGCGCTTCGGCGACATTCTGCGGGTCGGCCAGGAAGGCCATGAAATCCTGGTTGGTGAGGTCTTTGTTGATGGCGTTGGCGACGAAAATGTCCTTCTCGCCGTCGGCGTCCATGTCGAAAATCAGGGCACCCCAACTCCAATCGGTGGCGGCGGTGCCGGTGAAGCGGGCGATTTCGCTGAACCAGGTTCTGCCTTCCGGCCCGCCCGATTGGTTAAGTTGTAGCGAGTTCTGCATATACTGGTGGTGGAAGTCCCGCGCT
>JBBSKK010000402.1:0-4073 GCA_038256395.1 Cytophagales bacterium
CTGGCCATGACGGGTTCCGGCACCGGCCCAGACTTGATGGTGACGATGGAAATTTTGGGGAAAGAGGAGGTAGTCCGTCGCTTGCGGCGCGCAACGGAGCTCCTGGGATAAAATGAAACGAACGTAGGATATTTTTGGACTAAGGCCGGAATGTCGATTCATCCGGCCTTTTTTTTGGTAAACGATTCCTACTTTCGCATCCGTTTTGGCGATTTAGCCGTATAAGCGACTATCATTTTAACTCACTATTACCTTTTATGTTTGTAAACTTTACCACCAGTAAACTGGCTCAATGGTCACGCCCGGCCCGCACTACGGGGCTGGTTCTGCTTTTCGCCCTTTGTTCTTTCGTGGCTTCAGCGCAGGTCGAGGTACGGGTTGTCGACCTGCTCTATCATAACCCGTTACCCGGCGTGACGGTACACATCGAAAACAGCGCCAACAATTTCAAAGCTTCCGCCCAGACCGACGCGCAGGGAAAAGTACTGTTCCGCGAACTTTCCGGGGCGGCGCGTTACCGCGTGTACGCCGATGAGGTCGCCACCTACGCCAGTGCCGAACTGACCAGCGTGGCCTCGTCGGCCAACGTGCTGCTGGAACTACCCTCCAAACGCGAATCCAGCCTTGACGAAGTGGTGATTAGTGACCGCCGCACGGCGGAACTCAACACCCGCGATGCGCAGGTGTCGTACTACGTTACCAGGAAAGAGATTCAGGCGCTGCCCATCGAAGGCCGGGACATCACCAGGTCGCTGTACCGCCTGCCCAACCTCACGCTGGCCACGCTGGGCTACGCCGAGGCCCCCAACGTGTCGATCAACGGCCTGAATGGTACTTACACCAACTACATGATCGACGGCATGGACAATAACGAGCGTTTCCTGGGCAACATGAAGTTCAACACGCCCGTGGGATTCGCCGAAGGCATTACCGTGCTGACCAACAACTACTCCGTGGAATACGGCAACACCAGCAACGGCGTGGTGAATGTCACGACACGCTCGGGCAAGAACGACTTTTCCGGCGAGGTGTTCTACCTGACGCGTCCCGGCAGCGTGATCGACGCCAAGTCGGCCTTCGCCACACTCGACCTGTCGGGTAACCAGGTGAAGGACGGCTTTCAGCGCAATCAGCTTGGCGTGGCACTGGGTGGTGCCTTGAAGCGTGACAAGACGTTTTTCTACGTCAACTTCGAGCAGACGCTGGACAAAAAGGACAACCTGCTGAACGCACCCGCGCTGGGCGTCAACGAAACAGTGCGCGGCAACAACAGCTTCAGCTACGCCTCGGCTAAGGTCGATCAGCTCTGGACCAAACGCTTCAAGTCCTCCGTGCGGGTCAACGTGGGTAGCTTCGACATCGGTAGGCAGGGCGGCGGACTGGAAGGCGGCGTCAATTTTCCCTCTTCGGCCTCCAACCAGGCCAACCGAACCTATCTGATTGCGCTCAAAAATAGCTACAGCATCGGCGACCGCCTGACCGCCGAAACCAACTACCAGCACTCGTACTTCCGCTGGAACTACCGACAGCCCGTCAATCCCGACAGTCCCTCGGTGACGGTACAAGACCCCAAGGGCGCGACTATCGCCGTTATCGGGCAGAGCGGCTCGATCTTCGACGACAAGGAGTTTTCCCATCAGTTTCAGCAAAAACTCTTCTACCGGGCCGGTCAGCACAACCTCAAAGGCGGGGTGGAATTCCTGACTTCCAGTTACAGCTTACAAGGCGGCGGCAACCCCAACGGCACCTATATTGTGCGTCTGAACGATTCGCAACTGGAAGCGCTGAAGAACAGTAACCTGGGTTCCGCGCTGGACGTGAACGACATTCCGCTGGACGTGCAGGTGGTTCGCTACGAGGTCGAGCTGCGGCCCACCACCTTCGGGGCGCGGCAGAATGTTTATAATATTTACGTCGAAGACAGCTACGAAGCTTCGGACCGTCTTAACCTGACCTTCGGTCTGCGTTACGACTACGACAACCTCTCGAAGGGCGGTGGCACCAAAGGCGACCTCAACAACCTCGCCCCGCGCCTGAGCTTCAACCAAAAGCTCGGCGAACGCAGCGTGATCCGGGGCGGTTACGGTTTGTTTTACGACAAAATCAAATACTCAGCTTACAGCGACGCCCTGCAATTCAACAGCAATTCGGCGGATTACAAAAAGGAACTGGCGGAACTGCAGCGCTTGGGCTTACTGGATTCCAAGGCCGACCTCGACCGCATTACATTTCCTGGCAACATCCGCGCGACTACCAGCACCAACGTGGCTTACCTTAAAGGCCCCAACGCCGCTGATCTGCAAGGCCAGCGCGATACGCGTTTCAACAACAACCTGCGCATCCTCAATCCCAACGGCTACAAGAACCCCTACTCGCACCAGGCTTCGCTGGGCTTCCAGACCAAACCCACCCAGAACACGCTGTTCTACGTCGATCTGGTACACACGGCCACGGAGGATTTGTACATGATCCGCAACCTGAATCCCGCCTCGCCCTTCCCCAACGACGATGCCGACAACCCCAAAGTGCGCACCGTGGCGGCAGCCGACCTGACCCGTCCGATACCCATTGTAAAGGGTACGGCCACCGTCGACGGCGAAACACTGCGCGGCGTTGCCCGCAACGTGTACGTGACCACCGCCGAGGGTAAAGCCAAATACTGGGCCGCCAACTTCGTGTTTCACAAGCTACAGGCGGGCCAGAAGTTCGGCTACCGCGTCAACTACGCCCTGGCTTTGGTGAAAAGCAACACCAGCAGCCTCAACACGCGGGCGCACGACTCCAACAACTTCGCCGCCGACTACACCTACGACGAGCAGGACCGCCGCCACGTGTTGAACGCCATGCTTTTCTACAACCCGATCCCCAGCCTGTCGATCACGCCGGCCTTCCTGCTGCAAAGCGGCCAGCCGTACACCATTCTGGCCGATGCCCGCAAGTACGGCACCACCGACCTCAACGGCGACTCAGAAACCTTCTGGCCCGTCGATTACGCCCCCGGCGAGAAGCGCCACGGCCACCGCCTGCCCTGGGCCAAGACGCTGGACATCTCAGTAAAGTACAATATCAAAGTATTGGGAGAAAACGGCCGGATAGAACTCTCGGCGGATGTCTATAATGTGCTGAATACGACCAATATTTCGGGCTTCAACGTCACGCGCGGGGCCAGCAATCAGTTTCAGTACGAGGGGGCTTTCGTCACGCGTTCGGCTGCTCCGCCCCGGCAGTTTCAGTTTGGTTTGCGGTATTTTTGGTAAAAACACCAAACTGAGTTTTCCTGACTTTTGCGTTTTTCAAAAAAGCTGTTTAGTGAAAAAGACGATCCTCTGCTTCTTCTGCCTTAGTCTGCTGGCTTCCATTGGGCAGCCGATTTCGGCCCAGCAGGCTACCCGTAAAATCTGGATCGACACCGACCTGGTGATCGGCTTGCCCGAACGCGCCCCCCGCGAGGTGGACGATGGCCTCACTTTGCTCATGGCCCTGCGGCTGGTAGATGAGGTCGAGGTGAAAGGCATCAGCCTGGTTACCAACGTGGATTACGGCTATCAGGTAGCCCAAAAGTTGCTGGCCTGGTACGCACCGGGCCGTGACATTCCGGTGTTCAAAGGCTCCAATGCCACGGGCGATGTCGGCGTCGAGAGTGACGCCTCTCGCGCCCTGGCGAACGCCCTGCGGAAAGAGAAGCTGACGATTGCGGCCATCGGCCCGGCCACCAACGTGGCCACGGTGCTAAAAAACCATCCCGAACTCGCGGGCCAGATCGAAGAAATCACCTTTTGTGCGGGCCGTACGCCGGGCTTTCCCTTTCGTCCCGGCCTGGAAACGATGACCGTTTCGGACTATAACTTCGAGAAAGACGTGGAAGCCTTCAAGGTCATTTTCGACTCGGGCGTAAAAGTAATCCTGTCGGGCTTCGAGTGCAGTTCCTATTTGTTTTTGGGCAAAACCGACTGGGAGTTCTTGGCACAAGGCTCCGAAGGCGACCGATGGGTGGCGGCGCAATTGGCCCCCTGGTCGCTACGGGGTCAGCGGGTATTCGGCGTCAAGGGTTTCATTCCTTACGATACCACGCC
>JBBSKK010000403.1:0-4059 GCA_038256395.1 Cytophagales bacterium
CATCGAGAAATTTACCCAAAAACTGCTGGATACCGATATGTCCATCTTTGAGATCGCGCTGGACATGGGGCTGACCGACAGCAAGAACATCGCCCGGCAGTTTCGGCAGGTCAAGGGCTGCACGCCCATCGAGTACCGGAAGCGGTATTTGGCGGGGAAGTGATTGTTTTGGCCTTATAAGTAGCTATTCGGCTCACAAATTGACTAAATTTGAGCCGAATAACTCATTTATTCGGCTCATGATGTACAACTGGCAGCATAGAAACTGGCCCAACTTTGCCTACTACGTCCATCGCTTTGACACGATGGCTTCGCAATTCCGGGAAATTGGTGGACAAAGCACTGGCGTGCTTCTGGGCCTTTCCGAGCAAGAGAGGGAAATGTCCCTGATCGATTTGCTGGTAGTAGAGTCGTTAAAGACTTCGGCCATCGAAGGCGAAATGCTCAGTCGGGTCGATTTGATTTCTTCCATCAAGAAAAACCTGGGTTTCGCCTCGCCAGCGGTTACGGTAAAAGACAAACGTGCCGCAGGAATCGCTGAACTCATGGTACAATCTAGGCGTGATTTTGCCGGGGAGTTGAGCGAAACGACGCTGTTCAATTGGCATAACCTCTTGATGTGGGGCAGTCATGGCGTGAAGGTTGGCCAATGGCGATCTCATCCTGAACCTATGCAAATCGTTTCGGGCGCGATGGGCAGGGAAACGGTTCACTTCGAGGCTCCTCCATCCGAGCGAGTACCCACCGAAATGCAAACGTTCATCGCGTGGTTTAACGCTACCGGGCCAAAGGGCGCCCAACCCTTAGCGAACCCAATCATCCGCTCGGCAATAGCCCACTTGTATTTTGAAAGCATTCATCCCTTTGAAGATGGCAATGGGCGAATTGGTAGATTCATCGCCGAAAAAGTGCTGTCCCAAAGCGCCGGAAGGCCCGTCCTGCTCAGCCTATCGTCGGTAATCGAAGCCGATAAAAAACAGTATTACGCAGCGTTACAAAAAGCCAGTCAGGCGCTCGAAATCGACGATTGGATTGCGTATTTCGGTGAAACAATTTTGCAAGCCCAGCGGAATTTCGTGCAGACCATTTCATTTTCAATCAAAAAATCCCGATTTTTTGCAACCAATAAACCGCTCCTGAACGAGCGGCAGCAGTGCGTAGTGAGCCGGATGCTGGCCGAAGGCGAGGACGAATTCACGGGCGGCATGAACGCTCGAAAATACCAGGCCATCGCCAAAGTGTCGAAAGCCACCGCCACCCGCGATTTGCAGGAATTGGTGGAGAAGCAAATTCTGGTCTCCAAAGGGGGCGGGCGGAGTACGAATTATCAGGTCAATTTGGAAGAATCCTGAATCTTCCGAATCGCTTCCGCAAAAGCCGCCATATCTGCCGTCGTACCAAGCATGGCGTGTTGCAAAATCCAAACCGCTTCTTCTCCGCAAGCCTGTTCAGCCACCGGACAAACTACTTCCGCGTAACTCACCGATTCGGGTAATGCGTAGCACATGAAGTTTTTTTCCTGAAAAAGCGGCTGTTGGTAAAGCGGGTAGGGATAACCCTTGAAGCAGGGAACACCTTCGGCAGCCAGCATTTCCACGAATTTTTCTTTGGGTAAATTATTGAAATGCGCTGGGTCGTACTTGAAAATAAAGAGGTGGTGGCAGTGCAGCGTTTCGCCGTGGCCCCGTCGCAGTGGTGCAATTCCCTCTATGTCGGAAAGTAGTTCATTGAGTAGCAGACCGTTTTCATTTCTTGTGCTTGTCTGAGCATCCAGCCTTTTTAACTGGTGCGAAAGCAGCACGGCTTGCATAGGCGTGAGGCGGTAGTTGCAGCCCGGCAGAAAGTGGTCGTACCACGCGCCTTCGGGCAGTCGGCCCACGTTGCGGAGAGAAGCCATTGTGCCGTAAAGTTCGGCATCGTTGGTGATGACAATGCCGCCTTCCCCGCTCGTCAGGTTTTTGGACGACTGGAAACTAAAACTACCCGCGTCGCCAATGGTTCCCAACTTTTTTCCTTTGTATTCGGCCCCGTGGGCGTGGGCGGCATCTTCGATAACCCGCAGATTATGCCACTTCGCGATCTCCATGATGGCATCCATGTCGCAGGCTTGTCCGGCGAAATGCACCGGGATGATAGCTTTGGTGAGGGGCGTAATGGCGGCTTCGATTTTCGTTGGATCCAGGTTGTAGGTTTCCGGGTCGATGTCCACGAACATAGGTACGGCGTTGGCCTCGACCACCGTGGAGGCGGTGGCGATGAACGTGTATGGCGGCACGATCACCTCGTCGCCCGGCCGGATGCCGCAGGCAATTAAAGCCAGCCGGAGCGACACCGAACCATTCACGCAACTTACGGCGTATTTGGCGCCGCAGTAGTCGGCAAACTCCCGCTCAAATTTTTCGACAAGACCCGTGCAGTCGGGGTTGCCCCATAGCCCGTTGCGGACAACTTCGGCCACGGCTTGTACCTCCGTCTCGTCAAATATTGGCCAGGGAAAGGTAGTTTTTACGGATTTTGGGCCGCCGTGGAGGGCAAGTTTTTGGGGCATGAGGTAGGCTCGGTTTGGCTAGTAATACGGAACGGAACCGGGTTTGGGCTACGACTTTGCTGAAAAACAGCCGAAATAGCCCATTCTTTTCCCTATCTCGTATTTAGAACTAAATCCTCCTCAACTATTTTCTCCCAAATGAAGTATTCCAAAAATTTCTACCTCAGCTTACTCCTGGCGGGTATGTCGCTCGGCACGGCTTGGGCCATTCGCGGGAAGTTCGGCCACGAGCAGGGCGCGGCTTGGGCGGGCGGCATTGGTTGCTTAGCCGTTTTACTGCTGGCAAGAAGAAAAGACTGGTACCCCAAAGCCATCAGAGCCATGTTTGCCGGGGCCGTCGGCTGGGGGCTGGGCGGGATGATAAGCTACGGAGAGATTATCAGTTACGGCAAAGGTTCCGATTTCGTGAACGTGTATTATGGACTTACGATGCTGCTGGTCATCGGCTTCCTATACGGGTTTCTGGGCGGTGGGCTTTTTGGCCTGGTACTGGACGAATCCAAGGAAAAACCCGTAGCCTGGCCCCAGTTGCTGACGGAAATGGTGGCGATGGCGATTGTCGTCTATTTCTTTGTAGTAGAGCAGCTTGGCTATCTGATGACCCCGCCGCGCTCAGAAATGTGGGCGGCGTGCCTGGGCCTGGCCGTGGGCCTGGCGTGGTACCTGGTACGCAATAGCCGAACGGAACCCCTCCGGGTAGCGGTGTACGCCGGAATGGGTGGCGGATTGGGTTTTGCGCTCGGTAACTTCCTGCAAGTGCTCGGCATTGCCTCCGAAATCGACTTCAACTTCTGGAACGTAATGGAATATAGCATCGGATTCTTCGGCGGCCTGGGCATGGCCTACGGTACTTTCACCGCCGAATGGGATCAGGAAATCGCCGCCGAACCCGAAAAGCGTAGCTGGCTTCCCATCGCGATGCTGGTTTTAATCATTCCGCTGGTGGTGTGGGAGCAATCGTTCGACTCGGACCGTATAATGAGGAAGGTAGGTGAACTCATGCCCGAAAACGCCGAAATGCTCACCGAACTGACGCAGACGTTAGCTTTTCTGGCAGTTGCGGGAATGGGGCTGTTTTGGTATTTTCGTTTTTATCTAAAAAAAGAACCGGGCAGTTTAGGATTTCGACCCTTGTACCACTTTTTTCTCGCCCATTTTGCGCTTTACACCTTTTGTAGTTGGCTCGTTTCGGGAGCGTTTCTAAGTACGCACAGCATCGAACAGTACCTCTATGTGGTCAACCTGCTGATTATCGGTTTTTTGCTTAAAAAAGTGAATACTGATTTCCAGCCAATGGCTAATCGCCCTCGTGGTTGGGCTGTTGTGCTGGCGGCGGTTCTGGTCGTGATAGCGGTTGCGGCACTCGTCGCGATTAACTCACACGAGGTCTGGGAAAGAGCCGGAAAGCGCTTTTGACAATTGGCCTTCTATTTTTAGTGAAAAATTTAAATATTTAAATTTTTCACTAAAAATAGAAGGCCAATTGTCAAAAGCGCTTTCCGGCTCTTTCC
>JBBSKK010000404.1:0-4035 GCA_038256395.1 Cytophagales bacterium
TGGAGCGGTTGCCCGAGAGCGTCAGCGTGGACTCCCATCGGAAAGCCTTCTTGTTGACGTTCACGCTGTTGATGAGCAGTTCTAGTCCCTGGTTCTGGATGGAACCGATGTTTTCCAGCTTGGTGTCGAAGCCCGTTACGCGCGGAATCTGGCGGGCCAGCAGCAGATCGCGGGTCTTCTTGTAGTAGTAGTCGATTTCACCCGTAATGCGGTTGTCCAGGAAGCCGAATTCCAGGCCGACGTCCAACTGGTCGGTGGTTTCCCACTTCAAATCGGGGTTGGCGGGGCGGCCCCGGCGGATGCCGATGTACTGGTTGTCGTTGAAGATAACGACACCGTTGTTCAGCACGGCCAGCGTGTTGTAGGGGTCAATGGACTCCTTGCCCGCGCTGCCGAAGCTAGTGCGCAGTTTCAGGTTGCTGAACACGCGCTGGTTTTTCATGAAAGGCTCGTCGATTATGCGCCAGGCCACCGCCGCCGACGGGAAGAAAGCGTAGGCGTTGTTGGAGCCGGAATAGACCGACGCCCCGTCCACCCGCGCTACGGCGGTGAACAGGTAGCGGTTTTTGAAGGCATAGTTGGCGCGGCCCAGCCACGAAACCAACTGCCGCGAGTCAGTGTAGCCCGACCGGAGGCGGTAAGTCAGCGGGTCGCCCAGGCTCAGGTCGTCGTACGAAATGCCGTCGATGGAGATGCCCTGCGTGCGGGCGTTGAAATTCTCGTTGCTGCCCTTCTGCCACGTAAAGCCGCCCAGCAGGTCGAGTCGGTTGTCGGAATTGAACTCCTTGTTCCAGGCAATGGTGTTTTCCTGCAGGATGTCGTAGCCGAAGCCGTTGGCGATTTCGGCCACGCCGCCGATGCGGGAGGCGGCACTCGCGGGCAGCGAGCCGGGGTCGTACTGGTTGCGCTTGTACCAGTCGATCTTAGGGCCGATGGTGGAGCGTATGGTCACGTTCTTGAACGGATTGAACTCTAAGTAGGCCGTCGCCAGCAGGCTGGTGGCCAAGTTGAAGTCGGTACGCAGCTCCACATCGGCCAGCGGATTTTGCAGCGCCCCGCCCGTCACGGTGTTCACGTCCCAGTAGGAGCCGTCGGGCTTGTACAGAGGAAAAGCGGTCAGCGTCTCGCGCATATTGAACAGGTTCAGCTTGTTGTTCTCGGTGCGGGTGAAGGAGCCATTCAGCCGGATGCCCGCCCGGACATTTTTGGATAAATTAAAGTCCAGGTTCGTCCGCAGGCTGTACCGCTTGAGGCCCGTGCTTTTCAAGATGCCTTCCTGGTTGAACACATTAGCCGACACGAAGTAGTTCAAAGCATCGGTGTTCCCCGCAATGGACACGTCCCCATTGTAGATTGGGGCGACTTGCGAGACGACGTCCTGCCAATCGGTATCGCCAAATTCCGACGGGTCAATAAAGGGGTCGGCCTCGCCCGAGAAGGCCGAGAGTTCCTTGTGGTAAGCGATTCGATCGGGGCCGTTGAGGTAGTCGATCTTGCGGGCCATCGTTTGCACGCCCGAGTACACGTTGACCGCCACCGTGGGCTTGCCCTTGGGTACGCCCTTGCCGGATTTGGTGGTAATCAGAATCACGCCGTTCGCGCCGCGCGTTCCGTAAATGGAGATAGCGGTGGCGTCTTTCAGCACGTCGATAGACTCGATGTCGTTGGTGTTGAGATTATTGAGGTTATAGCCCGTTCCCACGATAAAGCCGTCAATCACGTACAGCGGCTCGTTGTCGGCGTTCACGGAGTTGCCGCCCCGGATGCGGATGGACGACCGCGCCCCCGGTGCGCCATTGACGGAAGTCACCATCACGCCCGCCGCCCGGCCCTGCAGGGCCTGATCGACGCGCGAGACGGGTAGGTCTTCCAGTTGTTTGGCGTTTACCTGGCCTACGGCGCTGGTGAGGTCGGACTTACGGGCCACGCCATAGCCCACCACCACCACCTCGTTGAGCAGGGCGGCGTCTTCGGCCAGGGTAATGTTAAATTGCGTGCGGTTGCCCACGGGCAGTGTCTGGGTCTGGTAGCCGATGTAGGAGAACACCAGTTGCTGGGCGGGCTGGGCGTCGATGGCGAAGTTGCCCTCGTTTCCGGTGATGACGCCGCGCGTGGTGCCTTTGACGGTGACACTCACGCCGATTAGACCTTCGTTGTTAGAGTCCACCACCCGGCCTTTGATGGCCGATTGGGCGCATGCAACAGTATCTAGAAAAAGCACCCCAACCAGTACGACCAGAGTAATTCGTAGTACTTTTTTCATAAGTGGTTAGGTTTAATTGCGTTGTGTTTCATAGTTTATGAAGCTGGTAGCCAAGATCATCTACTGGTTTGGAAGGATAAATCGGGCAAATTTGTCCTTTACCTTATTGCCTTCACCGGAACAAAGTCAGCCTCGTACGCCGAATTCCGCTCCGTCGGAATCGGGGCCTTGACCTCGGTTCGCCACTTGTGCAAAAGCGCCTTTAGCTCTTCCCGTTTTTCGGGTTCCAGAGCCGCCAGGTCGATACACTCGCCGGGATCGTTTTCGAGGTCGTAAAGTCCATAGGCATCGTCCTCGAAGTATTGGTGTAACTTACAGTTATTTTTGATTACAGCACTACCCGGGCGACAATCCGCTGCTGCGTCACGGCTTGATCCAGTTGAGCCAACACCCCGGCTTTAGCCTTACTGACCAGCGGCTGGTCTGGCTGATAGTCAGGCCTGGTTCCCAACATCGTGGTGAGTTGGGCTGGTGCAAAATGAGGTGCCGATGGAGGCGTTGCTTGAATTTTGACTTACTCTCCCCTTACCCAAATAGGACTGGAAACCGACACCTCCCTATGGTCGATGACGTAGAAAAAACCGTAGGCAAAATCCGCATCGGGTACTTTGGCGGTCAGGGTTTTCTTTTCTGAGTCAATCTGCGCCGCTACATCGGCCCACAGCCGTTTTTCATTCAGCGAGGACGTATCCGAGGAATAGTAGAACCGTGCTGCGCGCAGGCCAACTACCGCTTGGTACCCCGCGCTAACGGTTGAATCGGCCATTTTTACTGCTTCCAGCTTAGGTAGTGGAACTCCGTCATTCAGCACCGACTCGAAGTAGTACCGTATTTCAACCGATTCCCAGCCGTGGGGATGGCTGTGCCTCATGTCCGGTTTCAGGCAGATGTTTTTCTCGGACTTTTGGGGTAAGTTGTAGGTTTTGTAATAGGGTAAGATGTTGTAGAAACGATCTTTATTTCCATTGACAAACAACAGCGAAGGCCGGGCAAAGGGCAAATACACCGAAGGGTCGAAGTACTTCATCCAATTGGCTTTTTCCTGGGAAGATAGCTTGGCCAGGTCTTTGCCAAAAACATCGGACTCATCATAGTAGCCGCAGCCGTACACCGGAACGGCGGCTTTGAAACGGTCGTCGAGGCCCGCGACAATACAGGTGAGGTAGCCGCCCCAACTGATGCCCGTCAGGGCAGTTTTCTCGGGATTGACCTCCGGGCGGTTCAGCAGCAGCGAATGCGCCAAAATCACGCTGGCTACCGCGTGGTAAGTCCACACGTCGTGCAGGTCGCCTTCTTCGATGGCCGTAAACTTAGCGTCATGGGTTTGATCCGGCCCGGCATTTCCCAAAAACTTGCCGTCGGCTCCTTTGCCTCCCAAATCCATCGCGATGGCCGCGTAGCCGTCGGCGGCCCACTTTTCCACCCACTCCTGGAAAGCTTTCCCACCGCCGCCGTGAACCAGCACGATGCCGGGGAATTTACGGCCCGTACTTTTTCCCATCAAAAGGTCGGGATTGGAGTAGTAGGCAAAGACCCGCGTCGGCTTACCGATGTTGGGGACGCTCTCGTAGGTAAGTGAGCGTACCGCCGAAGTGGAATCGAGCCAGGAATAAGCGGGGGCGGCACTTAGTTTTTTCAAATCCCAAAGCAGTTCCGTCGCACCAAAGGGCTTGGTGTCGATGGCGAGAAGAGGTTTCTGAGCCTGAATTTTACTAAAAACAAAAACCAGAACAACGAGCAGAAAAACGTGTGGCTTGCGCATAGACAGGGAA
>JBBSKK010000405.1:0-4030 GCA_038256395.1 Cytophagales bacterium
CGGGTTCCAGTCCTTGCGGATAGACGTGCGGCACGTAGGCCGTCAGGGCCACGTCGGCAAAACCGATGGACTTATCGGTACCCTTCACTGTCCATTTTCCTTCCGCGAATTCCAGATCGTCCGCTGCGCATTCCAGCTTGTGGGCGGCAATTTTCGCGCCTTTTTCCAATACCTTATCGATACTTTTCATGATGGCCGAGCCGCCCACCGCCAGGCTGCGCGAGCCGTAGGTACCCATGCCGAAGGCCACCGCGTCGGAGTCGCCGTGGACGATGTCCACGTCCTCCATCGGGATGCCGAACTTGTCGGCCACGATTTGGGCGAAAGTCGTTTCGTGGCCCTGCCCGTGCGAATGCGAGCCGGAAAAGACGCTCACCTTGCCCGTGGGCTGCACCCGCACCTGCGCCGACTCGTAAAGTCCCGCCCGTGCGCCCAGCGAACCCACCACCGCCGAGGGCGCAATGCCGCAGGCTTCGATGTAGGTCGAGAAACCGACGCCCAGCAGCTTGCCGTTTTGGGCGGATTCGCTTTGCATTTCTCTGAATTTCTTGTAATCCAGCATCTTCATCGCCTTGTCCACCACGCCCTGGTAGTTGCCGGAGTCATACTGCAAGGCGACCTGAGTTTGGTAGCCGGGCTGCTCCACGCCGTCGAAGGCGGGAATGAAGTTTTGCCTGCGGAGTTCGATGGGGTCTTTGCCCATTTCCAGGGCGGACAAATCCATCAGGCGTTCCAGCAGGTAAGTCGCTTCGGGCCGTCCCGCGCCCCGGTAGGCATCCACGGCGACGGTATGCGTGAATACGCCGCAGAGGTCGATGTGGATTTTGGGCGTCGTGTAAAGTCCCTGCAACAGCGTCCCGTGCAGGTAGGTCGGCACCGCCGGGCCGAAGGTGGACAGGTACGCACCGAGGTTGGCAAAAGTCTTGATGCGCAGTGCCTTGATGTTCCCCTCGCCGTCGAAGCCCATTTCGGCCTTGGTCACGTGGTCGCGGCCATGGGCGTCGAGCATAAAGGCTTCCGAGCGGGTTTCGGTCCATTTGATGGGACGCTTGATTTGCTGCGAGGCCCAGGTCACGAGGGCTTCTTCGGTGTAGTGAAATATTTTTGACCCAAAACCACCGCCCACGTCCGGGCCGAGGACGCGGACTTTATGCTCCGGCAAACCCAGCACGAAGGCGCACATCAGCAGGCGAATCAGGTGCGGGTTCTGGGTAGAGGTGTAAAGTGTGTATTTGTCGCTCACCTCGTCGTAATGGCCGATGTAGGAGCGCGGCTCGATGGCGTTGGGAATCATACGCTGGTTCACGAATTCCAGCGTCGTCACGTGAGCCGAGGCGTCGATGGCCGCGTTCACCTCGTCGAGCGGACTGCCCAGTTCCCAGTCGAAGGCCAGGTTGCCGGGCGCGTCGTCGTGGACGAGCGTGGCGCCTTCCTGCGTGGCCTTGAAAGGATCGGTCACGGCTTCCAAATCCTCCCATTCCACCTCCACCGCCTCGGCGGCATCAACGGCCTGGGCGTAGGTTTCGGCGATGACCACCGCCACCGGATCGCCGATGTGCTTGGCCGTGCTGCCCGTCGCGATCAGCAGCGGGTGGGGCGGCTCCTTCATGGTGTCGCCGTTCTTGAAATTGACCTGCCAACCCGTGGGAACGCCCACGATGCCCGTTTCCTTGATGTCGTCGCCCGTAAAAACGGCCACTACGCCGGGCATATCCAAGGCAGCGGAAGTGTCGATGCTCGTGACCCGCGCGTGGGCGTAGGGACTGCGAACGAAGGAGGCGTGGGTCATGCCCAGCAGCTTGATGTCGTCGGTATAGCGGCCTTTACCGGTAATGAAGCGCTTGTCCTCGACCCGCTTCACGGATTTGCCGATGTATTTGTTGCTCATAAGTTTGTTGAATCGTTTAATCGTTGAACTGTTTAATTGTTGAGTGCGTCCTCATTAGTCGCTCGCAACCAATTCCTTCTTCATTTCTTCAGCGGCCCACTGCACACTACGCACAATGTTATGGTAGCCCGTGCAGCGGCAGAAGTTGCCTTCGAGGCCGTGGCGGATGTCTTCTTCGGTGGGGTCGGGATTGCGTTCGAGCAGATCCACGGCGGCCATAATTATGCCCGTGGTGCAGAAGCCGCACTGTAGGCCGTGGCACTCTTTAAATCCCTGCTGCACGGGGT
Organism: Cytophagales bacterium; assembly: GCA_038256395.1. Lineage (GTDB taxonomy): Bacteria > Bacteroidota > Bacteroidia > Cytophagales > Spirosomataceae > Persicitalea. Next base: position 2,176 of record JBBSKK010000405.1, read on the forward strand.
GCAATCGGCCGTTTTTTGCCAAACCTTCGATGGTCGTGATCTCGCTGCCGTCGGCTTGCACGGCCAGAATCGAGCAGGATTTTACGGCCATGCCGTCGATGTGCACCGTGCAGGAGCCGCAACTGCTGGTGTCGCAGCCGATATGCGTTCCTGTCAGGTTGAGCTGGTCACGCAGATAGTAGGCCAGCAAGGTGCGCGGCTCCACGTCGTGCGAGTGCGCTTTGCCATTTACTTGAGTGCTGATTTTTGTCATATTTCTTTGGGTTTAAAGTAAAGGAGGAAAGGAGGATGGAGGATGGAGGAAAGTGGCATTTGTTTTTTTGAAAATCGCCGTTAACCGTTGACCGTTAACCGTTGACCCTTTTCCTCTATTTCTTCTTCAAAATTCTCAAAAAACTGTTTGGTCAGAGAATTGGCGACGCCGCTCATGACGCGGTTCCCGGTACGGGCCAAAAGACCCGAGAGCTTGGCTTTGCCGTCGAAGGTCAGTTCGGTTTGATTGTCTTCTACTGATTTTAAATCTATGGTGACGGTGGCGTCGGCGTTGCCGATTTTGCTGTTTTGCTGCACGTTCAGGGTGTAGCCCTCCCCTTCGCGGATGTCCTGCATGGTCAGGCCGCCGGAAAAAGAACCGTTGACGGGGCCCATCTTGACCTGCGCTATGGCTTTGTACTCGTTCTCCGCCGTTTTTTCTAGTGTCGTGATGCCCGGCACGATGCGGGCCAAAATGTCGGTGTCCATCAGCATCGACCACACGCGGTCGGGCGATGCATTCAGTATGTGTGAGCCGTTTAGGTCCATAAATACTTGTAAATAAGTCGAATTGGTACGGTTTGTTTAGGAGGAGAAATACCCCAACTGTGGCCTCTAGCAAGATGGGCTACCAATTTATATATAATTTTAAGAAGAAAAAATAAAACCCTCTCGCAAGTCAAAATTTTATGAAAAATAAGTATGATTTGATCGTCGTCGGCGCGGGTAGCGGCGGACTGGGCATGTCGCTGGCCGCCAAAACCATTGGCCTCGCCGTGCTGCTCATCGAAGAAAGCGAAAGCAATGTGGGCGGCGACTGCCTGAATTTTGGCTGCGTTCCCAGCAAGGCGGTGATTCACGTCGCCAAGCAATTTGCCCATGCGCGAGAGGCGGAGGCTTTTGGCCTGAAAACGGAGGGTAAGGCCAACCTCGAAAAAGTGATGGATTACGTACACGACCAACAAGCTGTCATCCGCGCTCACGAAAACGCCGACTACCTGCGACAGGAGAAGGATTTAGACGTACTCATCGGTCGGGCGCATTTTGTGGATAAAGAAACCCTGGGAGTAAACGGCGAGGCCTACACCAGCAAGCGTTTCGTGCTGGCCACGGGATCGAAACCGCGCAAGCTGGATGTGCCGGGTGCCGAACATGCCAACCTCTACACCAACGAAACGCTCTTTTACGACCTAAAGAAACTGCCTGAGCATCTGCTGGTCATCGGCGGCGGCCCCATCGGCTGCGAAATGGCGCAGGCCTTCCGGCGGCTGGGTTCGCGCGTCACGATTGTGGATCGGGGCGAGCGGCTTTCTTCCAAGGAGTTGCCGGAATTCTCCGAGATTTTGGAAAAGCAATTCGAGCAGGAAGGTATCGAAATCATGCACGGGTCGGAAGTCGTGGCGTTTTCGTCGCCCAACGAAGCCGAGATTTCTGTCAATAAAAAATCAAAAACGAAACTCAAATTCGACGCCGCACTGGTGGCGATTGGCCGCGTGGTCACGACCGAAGGCCTCGGCTTAAATCAGGCAGGTATTGAGGTAGAGAAGGGCAAAATTGTCATCGACGACTACCTGCAAACGACCAATCCGCGCGTGTTCACGGC
>JBBSKK010000406.1:0-4003 GCA_038256395.1 Cytophagales bacterium
AAGTCTCGATTTCAATCAGGCCACCTGCGCCAATATTCTCAAAACGCTCGTCAGCAAAAATTATGTCGAGCATATGGGCCGTAAAAAAGGGTACAAGTTGGGGCATATGGCCTTCAACCTGACCTACAATCAAGATTTGATTTTGGCAGCAAAGGAAGTGATGGAGGATCTCACGGCCAAATTAAACGAAACGTCACTCCTGGGTGTACTTCGGAATCAAAAACGCTTTATTCTGCATCTGGTCAATAGTGATCAGGACTTGCAGGTAAGAAGTCGTAGCGAACGGAATGTGTACGAAACGGCCTCAGGTCGAATTCTGTTGGCTTATCTTTCCAAAAATGAACGTGATAATTTTATTGCTAGCAATGGACTCCCGGCCGAGCTGGTTTGGAAAGAAGCCACCACTCCGGAAGCCATGCACGAAGCTCTGGACAAGATTGCCCAGGATGAACTGGTGATTACTTATTCGGTGAAACACATCATTGGGGTAGCCGTCCCGATACACAAAGACGAAAAGGTTATTGCCGCTCTGAGTGTATTCCTGCCCGAAATTCGGTTTTCGGCCGCGAAAAAGAAGGAGATCGTGCAGGCTATGAAAGCCGCAGCCAAACTAATCATGGAAACTTTGGTGCGAGAACATAGCTAGGTCTGGACTAAGATTGTTAGAGGATGGTTTATTTTACATGCGTATGCTACGGAAATGAGTGTACAAACTGGGGAAGCTGAGCATCAGCGGGATACTGGGCATTTCTGCTCCGGCAGCCCGGCGTAGCGAACGTTTTATAGGAATACCACTTTAAGGTACGTATTTCGCAATATCGATGGGCATTTTCAGGGGTCAGATAACCCAAAGAAGCGTGCGGTCGTAGTTCATTGTAAGCATTGATTGCTCGCTTGACCGTTGCCTGAGCGGCCTCAAAATGAGGAAACCCAGGCAGGTTAAAATCCTTCTTTAAGGTGCGAAAGACCAACTCCGCCAGCGCATTTTCGTTTGGATCGTCAGATTCAGCCATGCTGATACCAACCTGTGCATCAAGCAAACGATGGAGATATAGCCAAGAGCTGTTCTGAATGCCGTGATCTGACCGGGTCGCCCCTTAGGTTTGTGTTACGGGAATACGGCCAATTGATTAAGACAAGCCGCGGTTGAAGCCCGCTTCGAGCATCTGTCTCAGGGAAGATGCGAACACATCAATCGGTTGGGTGAATATTCATTCACAGACCCGCCGGATCAGGTTCCGAGTCTGCCGCTACTAAATCCAAGGTCAAACAATTAGTATGGGGCGTACCGTATGAATCCCGGTACCGCATCGGCGGTGATGCGGCACCCCGACCGGGCTGGAGCGACCCATTTGGAATCGGGCTGCCGACGGTCCGCCGCCCAGTGGTGCAGAAGAACCCTGCATACACTACGGCGATCGCCAGGTGGTCTTTTAGGATAACAGGGTTGAATCCAGTGGCGATGCCACCTCCCTGATGTGTCGGACACAGCGGTCTGGCATTTGGATCCCGTGCGAATCGATTCCTAAAAGCGAAGTTTCCACGAGCCAGTCGGCCCAGTGATTAGCCAACTCCCCGGACAGGCCGCATTTGGCAAAAACTTCCCGCACGAACAATTGGCAGGCCAGACTGCTTACACGCTTGCTATTCATAAGGCGGCAGGTCACTAGTTGGGCTTTCCCGAAGTCAGCCAGGCCCTATCGACCGTCATGAGGGATATTTTCTGACGGTAGTTCTCGGAGCCGTTCTCGAACAGGCACAGAATCTTGCCCCGATCCGTCACCGCCAGATCCGAATAGCCCGACAACCCTTCGTTGATTACCCGTCCGTGGGGCCAGGTGCGGCCGCCGTCGGCACTCAGCCGCAGCGTCAGCTTCCGGCGGTTCCCTCCCGTGCTGCTGACCGCCAGATTGCTGAACAGGATTTCGTCCCCGTTCAGCCGGATGAGACTTCCCTGGCAGGCCGGGTCGGGAAGTTCCTTGTCCAGCGTGGGTTCCGACCAGCTCAGCCCCCCGTCGCGGCTGGTGGACACGGCCCGGTAGCCCGCTTGGTGGACTCGCATGTTCATCAGTAGGGAGCCGTCTTTCCTCTCCACCACCGTACACTCGTGCAGCATGGCAATGTCGGCGGGTACCAGTCCGCCCGTACGCCAGGTTTTCCCATTATCGTCAGAATAAATCGCGCCGGCTCGTATGCGGTCTTTGGTCGTGTTCACGTAGCGGTCTTTCCGCTCCCGGTCGCAAATCCAAACCGGGGCGATGAGCCGCCCGCCGCTCGCCTGGATGCCGTGGACCGGCCCGGTGGCGATCAGCACCAACGGATAATCGAACCCCCGCAAAATGTCGGTATGCTCCTCTGGCGCAGACCAGGTCTGGCCGTCGTCGTCGCTGTGGGTGGAGAAAAGCTGGTGGTAGTCGCGCACAAACAGCAGATGGACGCGCCCGGTCTGGCGATCCACGATGGGGCAGGGATTGCCGATGGTGATTTCCTCGTCTCCCCCTTCTTCATAGACCAGGGCCGACTTGGACCAACTCTTGCCGCCATCCTGGCTGCGCTTGAGCAGCAGGTCGATGTCCCCCGTATCTTCCGACCTGGTCTTGCGCCCCTCACAAAAAGCCAGCACGGTTCCTTTGGTGGTGATAACCAGGGTTGGAATGCGGTAGGTGTGGTAACCATCCTGGCCGCCAACGAACAAGTCCTGACGGTCTGGGTCGATCTTCCCCTGCCCATAGGCAACGTGGGAGACTACTACCCAGAGAAAACAAAAGCGTCGTAAAAACATAATTTTGGAAAATTCGGCCGTAACGGATATTGATTGCTAATCGCCCGTCTAACGGTTTTTGGCTACAAGCCCAAAGCGTTGCTCTTCAAGACGTGAATGGCACCGTTGGTCGGTTCGGGGTTTGAGGTTTGGTCGCCATTTTGCTTCCGGCCATCGCATCCAGGCTTGACGATAAAGCCGCCAGCAGGGGGATCGAAATAAGGAAGTCGCGGCGGTTGGGGCTTTTAGTGGTCCTATTGGGAGATGGTTTGTTCATTTTCTCAATCCATTCAAGTCAGACTCGACTATAATTCTACCCTTCCCCGTATCGACGGCGGCCTTGAAACCATCGCTGATCGCGATGTTGGCGGATGTTTTTAGCGTTATTTCCTTACCCTCCACGCTATTGGTCAGTAGGTTCATCGGGCCGGGGTAGCTGAAAACGCAGCCATGGATATTTACTCTCGTTTTCAGGTAGTCGGGCATGGCCTTGTTGCCGTGAAAGTTGATGCGGTTATTTCTAAGACTCGAATTGGCGATCGTCACCACATCGACAGGCGTTCCCACCGACAGAAACTCCTTGGGCTGGTCGTGCAGCACCCGGATGTTGTCGAATACCAGCTGCTCCTGTCGGGGGATTTCCGCACCCGGATAGTAGGAGCGACTGTATCGGCCATTGTCGAAATGGATTGAAAAGGCGATACGGGGTTTTCTTAAAAAAATATCACGAAAAACGATATTCCGCACCCCGGCGGTGTAGGTCACGTCGTTTTGCACCACGCCCCAGGTGATACCGTCCAGGATTTGGCTCCCGCTCTCGTGGATGGGCCGGACGGTGGATTTGTAAACACTGCCATCGGGCTTGGCCTGAACGCGGTACAATCGGCCGTCGGAAACCACGGTGTCGGACTGCTGCACGTCCATACCAGGCTTCCAGTCGATCCAGGCTCCGGCCAAGATTCTACAAAAATAGCCCGTGGTGTTCTCGGCGTCCAGGTCGTGACCGTTCTCGACCAGTCCATCCTCAATCCAGCCCAGTTCGGGGTTGGAGGTGGCGTAGTCGCGGGCGTTGAGAGCGATGGCGTCGTCGAAGGTCTGGAACACGCCGTTGCTGATGCGAAACCGCTTGCCCCGGCCCAGGTGGACGCCGTCCTTTTTGCCCTTGATGACGACATCGTCGATGAGCAAATCCTCGAAGGTGCAGACGTGGACGCCAAACTGCGCTTTTTCCAGGTCCAGGCA
>JBBSKK010000407.1:0-4003 GCA_038256395.1 Cytophagales bacterium
GAAATTTGCGAAGCATTTTTTTGCCGCACTCGATTCCCGCAACGCTGATGGCCGTTGCCAAGGCGTCGGCCACAGTGCCGTTCGGGGCCACGACCGTCGTGCGCACTTGAAAACGCAGCCCCACGCCCGTTTTGGGGTTCACGATGTGGGAATAACGAACTCCCTCGTGTTCCAAATAGCGGTAGGTAGCGCCCGAAGTGGCAACGCCTGCGTTGGCCAGGGAAACCGTTGAAGTAGTTGAATCCTGCGGATTGTCTGAATCGACGCTTATTTCCCAGGCCGTTTTGCCAGGCGGCGGGTCGTTCAGGGTGACATCTCCGCCTGCATCGATCAGTATTGATTTTATCCCCAACTTTTCCATCACCTTCGCGGCCTCATCGGCAGCGTAGCCCTTGCCGATTCCGCCGACATCCAGCCGCATATTTTTGCGGTTGAGTTTGACGGACTTCGTGCAACGGCGCAATTTGACGTGTCGGTAGCCCACTGCTTTCCTAGCTTCCTGCAATTCTGCTTCGGTCGGAAAGCTGTTTCGCCTCATGGCCCGCCGCCAAAGCTGCACCACCGGGCCGACGGTCACGTCGAAAGTACCGCGAGTGCGGCGACTTATTTTTTTTGAAATAAAAAGAATTTTGAACAGATCATCGCTCACGACCATCCACTCCCCGCTGCCGGAGCTGGCCGACAAGCGGTTAATTTCGCTGCCATCGCGGTAGTCGCTCAAGATTTCGTTCAGTTCCTCGATGCGAGAAAAGGCTTGGTCAGCGGCCTGGTTGGCCAAAGAGTCACTACCCGCGTAAAATACCAGCCGGAAAGGGGATCCCATCAAACCTTTCTCGAACTCATAGCGCCTTTCCTGACCGACAGCGATAGTCGGCAAGTAGATCAGAATCAGAAAAAGACTTATATTTAGAAAAAATGGAAGGGTTTTTCTGCCCATTATTCAACGAAACCTCAAACAGGTGAAGCTGACTTTTTTTAATGCGTTCGTGATTTTTGCCATCGGTATGGCTCTAATCCTGGTGGGTGTTTTTATGAAAATACAAGACCTTCCCTATCACGACCCGTGCATTTTCGTCGGACTGGCTTTTGCATTCCTTGGCACCGTCTGGTTTGTCCTCAGCCTGTACCGCCGACGTAAAAACTCATAGCCCTAGATGTGACTAGCTTGCTGGCGCAGGTAAAAATCCGCCAGTACAAGAGCTGCCATCGCCTCCACAATCGGCACTGCCCTCGGGACCACGCAAGGGTCATGCCGCCCTTTTCCCTGCACCGTCACGGCTTCTCCCGCTTCGTTGAGGCTTTCCTGATCCTGCATAATGGTTGCTACGGGCTTGAAAGCCACCCGGAAGTAGATGTCCTCCCCGTTGGAAATGCCACCCTGCACGCCGCCCGAATGATTGGTTCTGGTGCGTACCTTACCGTCTTCGTCGGTAAAAAAGGCGTCGTTGTGTTCCGATCCGCGCATCTCGACGCCCGCGAAACCGCTGCCGTACTCGAAGCCCTTCACGGCGTTGATGCTCAGCATCGCTTTCCCTAATTCGGCGTGAAGTTTGTCAAAAACGGGTTCCCCCAGTCCGGCGGGCGTTCCGGTAATGACGCAGGAAATGACACCACCGATGGAGTCGCCTTCTTTCCGAACTTGGTCGATGTAGTCGAAGACGCCCTGCGCCGTTTCGGGTTCAGGCCAGCGGACAGCGTTTTCCTCGGCTTTTTCCAGTTGCAGTTGCTGGTAGTCTTTTTCCAGCTTCATTTTGCCCACTTGCGAAACGTAGGCTTGCACTTGAACGCCGACTTTTTGCAAAACCATCTTGGCTACCGCCCCAGCGGCGACGCGGGCCGCCGTCTCGCGGGCCGAACTGCGCCCGCCACCCCGGTAGTCGCGGGTGCCGTACTTGGCCTGGTAAGTGTAGTCGGCGTGAGAAGGGCGGTACTGCGTGGCGATGTGCGAGTAATCCTTGCTCCGCTGGTCTTGGTTGCGGATGATGAGGGCAATGGGCGTCCCGGTGGTTTTACCCTCGAACACGCCCGACAGAACCTCGAACTCGTCGGCTTCCTTCCGCTGCGTCGTGATGCGCGACTGGCCCGGCTTGCGTCGGTCGAGCTCGCTTTGGATAAACGCCGCATCGAAGTCGATGCCCGCCGGGCATCCTTCCAGCACCACGCCGATGCCCACGCCGTGCGATTCGCCGAAGGTGGCTATTTTAAAAAATTTCCCGTAGGTACTACTCATTTTTGCTTTATTTTTTAAAAATCCAAACCATCGCTCCCAACAAAAGGAACACGACCGCATTGGTCAGGTTTCGGATGATTTCTTGATAATCAATATAATGGCCATTGGTGGCCAGTTCTTCGATATTGTCGTAAACCGTATCGGCACCGTCAGCCGACAAAGTGGCGGCTTGTAAATTCTCCCCCGCTACTTCTATTGTTTCCGAAGATCGCAGCGTATCGTATTTTGCCTTGGACGGGTCGAAATAAATCCACTGAAAAAACCTGCCCAGCTTGAAATCTCCTTTCTGCCGCGCCACGATGTAGTAATCGAAGGTTTTCTCGCCGCTTATTTTTTCGTAACTGCGCTGCACGGTTTGGCTCACGTCGGGCGGATAAAAGTCAAACGCCTTGCTTTCGGCCAGTTCGGGTGGTGTGATGGTGGCGATGTTGCCGTCGCCCTTGATGGTGAATATATACCGCAGACTTTCCCCCGAATGCACCTGTTCCCTCGTCAGTTTTTCCTGTAAGGCATAGTTTCCCACCGCAATTTGATCTTTTCGGGGATGCGGCGGCAGGGGCTTTACCAGTACTCGCACCGGACTCGAATAGAAGGCTTCCACTTTTCTTTTCTTTTTGCCATTGGGAAGGGTTTCCAACAACAGCATATCCAGTTTCACGGCGGGAAACGAAACCGTTTGTAGCGTGATGGGGAAAAATACGGCCTGGTACATCTGGTACTCGGTAAATCTCTTCCCGCCGATGCTCACTTCCCGCTGGATTATTTCCTCAATGCCCACATTTTCTTCCCAGCAAGTAGCGGGGCGCAGTTTTTTCAAGATGTTCTGCAACTGGGTATCTAGGCGATAAAACTCCATCTCTATCGGAGCGCTTTTCGCGACGTAAAGCGCCAGCCTAACCGAAAAACCCTCCCGCACGTACACGATTGGTTTGGTAACTTTTATCGATAAAAATATGCTCTCGCTGGCTATATCCTCCACCGAAGAAATTATTTCTTCTTCATTCTCAGCATTTTCAGTAGAAACCGCCTCGCCTTCGGCTTTGTTAAATGTGAGGGTTGTGCCTTCCGACCTGACCTTGGCACCATCCACCGTGACCTCGAAGGGCGCTAGTACGTTTTTGCCTTTCTGTTTTGCGAAGTATTGCTGGCTGATCGTTTGGATCAAAACAGTTTTGCCATTCACCACGTTGGAAGTAGTGGTAGCCGACGCGCTCCTTTTCTCGAGTCCCGGCAGTTCAGGGAACTGCACCGAAGGGCGGCTCGCGCTATTCCGCACCACCACCGACAGGATGAAAGGCTGGTTCAGATTCAGCGCTTCTTCGCCCATTTCCACACTTATGCTCTTCTCGGCGGACTGCTGCGCCATCAGGGGACAAATGCCTGAAATTAGCACTAAAAAAACATACGCTTTCATCCGGCGACTGCGTTCTATAAATCGGGATAACATTCGATTTTGTTGACTGTTTCGTCTTTGTTTATCTCAATATCCTAAACCCCAAAACTAAGTAATACTATGGCGTCCATGTTAGAGTACATTAAAATTATTCTGCAAAAGGTCAGCTTCGACCGCAGATTGTTCGAGAAAGAACTCCGTAAAGCTATCAGGATGCTGATGCCCGGCGAAGTGAAGCGGCTAAAAATGTGGTGTTACGAAAAATTCGCGGCGGTGCATCAGCCCGTTCTCGATACATGCTTCGTAACTCCCAACGCCGTAATCTGATCTTTTCTTGTTTTTCTAAAACGGCGAAGGCCCCGGAAATTTCCGGGGCCTTC
>JBBSKK010000408.1:0-3988 GCA_038256395.1 Cytophagales bacterium
TGCACGGCGAGCCGCTCGGGTGAGGTGTACTTTTCCTTAGCGAGGTACTCGGCGGCGGCAATGAAATCGTCAAAGACATTCTGCTTGTTGAGTTTCATGCCCTGCTCATGCCAGGTTTCGCCGTACTCGCTGCCACCGCGCAGGTTGGCCTGTACGAATACGCCGCCCTGATCCAGGAACGGAATGCGCGTCGAACTAAACGACGGCGGCAGGCTGATGTTGAAGCCGCCGTAGCCGTAAAGTACCGTCGGGTTCGAGCCGTCCATTTTCATGCCTTTTTTATAGACAATGAAAGCCGGGATTTTGGTGCCGTCTTTGCTCGGGTAAAAAACCTGTTTAGTTTCGTAATCCTCAGGATTAAAATCGACTTCCGGTTCGCGGAATACGGTACTTTGGCGCGAAGCCAGGTCGTAGCGAAAAATAGTAGGAGGGTAGTTGAAGGAAGTGTAGGTGTAAAAAACGAAATCATCCTCCTTTTCTCCCCCGAAACCACCCGCAGAACCCAGGCCAGGTAGTTTGATTTCGTTCTGCATTTTGCCTTGCATATCATAGACGTATACGCGGCTTGTTACGTCCTTGGAGTACTCGGCAAAGAACTTGCCTCCTGCGGTTCCCGCGCCGACCAATGGCTCCGGTTTTTCGGGCAGGAAGGGCTGCCAGTTTTTGGTTTTAGAAAGGTACTTCACAACCTTCCCATTGGGTGCGTCCTCGTTGGTTTCAATCAGAAAACCGCCGTCCACGTTTTCGATAATGCCGTACTTGTCGTCCGTGATTTCTTCCACGATGGGTGTGAACTTAGACTCGCCGCGCCGCATTACCCACAGGCCATTGCCATCCTTGCCTTTGCCCCGGTCGCTGACGTAGAGGGCAGCATACTGCTCGTCTTCGGTGGTGCTTACGGTGTGGAAGCGCTGCGGATTGGCAGTGTCTTTAAAAACCAGCCGGTCGCTGCCCTGCGTCGAGCCGACCTGATGATAAAAAACCTGGTGGTTTTCGTTTTTGGCGGCCAAGGCGCTGCCTTCGGGCTTGGGATAGCGACTGTAATAGAAGCCGTCGCCCTGCCAGGACGCATCGGAGATCTTCACCCACTCGACTTTGTCAGCGAGCATTTTCAGCGTTTTCATATCCATCACCTGGTACTCCTGCCAGTCGGACCCGCCCTGCGAGAAGCCGCAGACGGCGTAGTTACCGTTTTTTGACAGGCTGAAAACCGTGAGCCGCGTGGTGCCGTCGGCCGAGAGTTGATTGGGATCCAGCACTACTTCGGGCGTGCCGTTCAGCCCTTTTTGCCGATACAGTACCGGCTGATTTTGCAGGCCATCGTTTTTGTAAAAATAAAAATAGTCGCCCTTCTTGCGCGGGGCCGAGTACTTGGGGTAGTTGTAGGCTTTTTCCAAATCGTCGAAAATCTTTTGCTTGAAGGGGATTTTGTTCAAAAAATCGAACGTAACCTCGTTTTCGGCCTTCACCCAGGCCGCCGTTTCGTCGGAGCGGTCGTCTTCCAGCCAGCGGTAGGGGTCGGCGACTTGGGTGCCGTGGTAGTCGTCCGCGTGGTCGATCTTCTTGGTGGTGGGGTAGGTTATTTTTTGCGCCTGTCCGTCGGGGGGAAGCAGCGTGGCGGTCAATAGCGTCATGCCGAGTAGTTTGTAGTACATTTTTGCAAGATTAGGTTGATTTAGGAAGGTTAGACAAAGGTACGATAGGTTTGGAAAGGTAGCCGATTTAACGGATAAAAAGGCGCAATAGTTTGGCTAAGGGAAACACCGTTTAGTGAGTAAAATACAACTTTGTCCGCTTTTTCTATAACCAAGCAATCCTAACTCCTTCCCCCCATGACCCAAGACAAAAACTCCCGCCGCTCCTTCCTGCGCAAGGGCGCCCTGGCCAGCGCGATGGCCGCCTACGCCGGAACTACTTATGGCGATGGCCTGGTGCAAGCCGTCGAGCGCACCCCGATGTCATCCAAGCCTTCCGAGCTACGAATCACCGACTTGAAATGCGGCTTTATTCGGGGCGGGTACAGCCTTTTTGTGAAAATATACACCAACCAGGATATCTGGGGCTGCGGCGAAGGCGTGGACGCCGTGCCGGGTACCTACCACCTTGTCAAAACGATGGGCAAGCAACTGGCGGGCAAGAGTCCGCTCAACGTGCATCGCCTGTTCGAGGACATCCGCCGCGCGGGTTTCTTTAAGGGAGCCCAGGCAGGGATGTACATTTCGGTATTGACCGCCGTCGAAACCGCCCTCTGGGATTTGGTGGGCAAAGCCTACGGGTTGCCCGTGTACCAACTTTTGGGCGGGAAGTTTCGTGACAAAATCAGGGTGTATTGTGATACCGCCGCCTACCGCACCGAAGGCCCCAAGCCCGAGGATTTTGCCAAGGCAGCCAAAGATGCGGTAAAGGCAGGCTACACCGCCGTGAAGTTCGACGTGGACCAGGCCAAGGACCCCGCCAAGTACGACGCCTACAACTGGACGGCCAGCCAGGGCGAACTCGACCGGATGTACGACCAAATCGCCGCCGTGCGCGAGGCCGTCGGGCCGTACATCGACATCTGCGTGGATGCCCACGGTCGCTATGACATGACATCGGGCAAGAAGATGGCCAAGATGTTCGAGCCGCTCAAGCTGCTTTTCCTGGAAGAACCCATCCCCGCCGAGAATCCCGAAGCCTACCGCTACATTTCGGAAGGCACCGATACGCCCATCTGCGCGGGCGAAAACCACTACCTCGCCCACGGCTTCCGAAAGCTGATGGAGCTGGGCGCGGTGGACATCATCATGCCCGACCTCCAGAAAGCGGGTGGACTGGGCGAAGCGCAGCGCATCGCCAACCTCGCCAACCTCTATTACGTGCCGTTCGCGCCCCACATGGTGGCCTCGTACCTTGGGGCGATGTCGTCGTGCCACGTCTGCGCGTCCGTCCCCAACTTCCTGAGTCTGGAATGGCAGGTGTATTTTGACGAAAACCCGATGTACAAGGAAATCGTCACCTTCGACGGGCCGATGGTGGACAAGGGCTTCATCACGCTGTCCGAAAAGCCGGGCATCGGCGTGGAAATCAACGAGGAGGGCTTGAAGAAATACGCCGCCGAAGGGGTGCCGTTTTTTGAATAAAAATTTATTTCAAATGGCTTATAACGAAAAACTTGCCGACCGGATTCGCGAAAGATTCGCTGAACTGCCGGAGATAGATGAGAAAAGAATGATGGGCGGATGGTTGCTGATGTACCACGGGAAGATGTGCGTCGGGATTATTGAAGACGACCTGATGTGCCGCATCGACCCGAATCTGTACGAGTCCTCCCTCGAAAAAACGGGTTGTAAGCCCATGGAGTTTACCGGCAGACCCCTGAAAGGTTACGTGCTGGTGGAGGATCAGGGCCTGAAAACCCAAAAGGATTTCGACTACTGGATCGGGCTGGCTTTGGATTTTAATAAATACGCAAAGGCTTCTAAGAAGAGGAAAAAGTAGCCCTTTTCATGGTCTGTGGCCGTCTTCGCAGACCACGGTTTAAAATTCTATGAAAAATAAAAACCGTTTACATTCTGATCCTCAGTTTAACTTTTCTTCTCCCCCCGAAACAACCGCTTCACCATCAAATAATCTAAAAAGTAAATCACCTTCAACGACACATTATTATCCTGGTCGGATTGCAGCGTGTTTTGCAGGTTCCCGAAGTAGCCCGTCCCCACTAAGTCCGACTGGTTGACAGTCGCGTTTTTCCAGACTACGTTCAAGAAACTACCCGGCGCGAACTGCCAGGTATAGACCATGTCGATGTTGAAGTAATTGACGTTGCGATCCAGGTTTTCGGCGTAGCCGGGGCGGGGCGAGAGGGTGCCGTTTTGGTTGACAGAAAAGTATTTTTTTGCGTCCACCACGCTGGAATAGTGCCGGGCGCGGAAGGTCAGCCCCATGCGGTTGGTGAAGCTGTACTTGAAGTTGAGGATGTTGTTAATCGTCTGGATGCTCCGCAGGGCAA
>JBBSKK010000409.1:0-3985 GCA_038256395.1 Cytophagales bacterium
AAAATAGCTTTTTCATGAAGAATTAGGGAAAGGGTTCTTGGGATAAAGGTCAGGTAACGTTTGCTCTACCCGGCGGTAAGAAGCAAAGCCTTACCTTTGCCCAAATCCAAATAGTCCCCATGAAATTCGACGACTACTCCATTGCTTTTGAAATAAAAAGAAACCTCGGTAAAATGGGTTTCAAACGCCCGACCGATATTCAGTTTCGGGCTATTCCCTCCATACTGAAAGGCGAGGACGTGCTGGCCATCGCCCAGACGGGCACGGGCAAGACGGCCGCCTTCGCCATTCCGGTGGTGAGTATGCTCCACGACATCAAGCAGCGCAGCCGCACGTCCCCCATTCGCTGCGTGGTGTTGGTGCCCACCCGCGAGCTGGCCCTGCAAATAACCGAGGTTTTCGACCAAATCAGCCACCATACCCGCGTCAAGGCGGTTTGCCTAGTGGGCGGCGTGGCCCAGGATCCGCAGATCGAGAAGCTGAACGAGGGTGTGGATATCCTCATCGCCACACCGGGCCGGATGTTCGACCTCACCAGTCAGGGCCACATCGACCTCAGCCGCGTGGAAATCCTGATTCTGGACGAGGCCGACCAGATGCTGGCACTGGGTTTTTACAAAGACATTGAGGACGTCATCAAGAAATTCCGGCGCAGCCGACAGACGCTGTTTTTCTCGGCTACCATCGACGACACGATCAAGAAACTGGCCTACTCCATCGTCCACACGCCCATCCGCATCGAGATTGCCCCCAAAGACAGGGTGTCCAAGAACATCACCCACTCGGTGGCGCACATTGCCATGGACGACAAGCGATTTTTTCTCGAACGCATCATCAAGCAGAATCCTGACAAGAAAATCCTGGTCTTCGTCCGTACCAAAGTCCGGGCCGAGCGCGTGGCCGCCGCCCTGGCCCGCATGGACATCGACAGTCAGACCATCCACGGCGACAAAGAGCAGACCGACCGCCTGAAAACGATGCAGGATTTCAAGAAGGGCCGCACCCTGGTAATGATCGCCACCGACGTCAGCGCGCGCGGCATCGACATCCCCGAAGTGGACTTCGTCATCAACTACGACCTGCCGGAGGAAACCGAGAAGTACGTCCACCGGGTGGGGCGCACCGGACGAGGCACCCACAAAGGCCGCGCGGTGTCGTTCAGCAGCCCCGAAGAGCAGCCGCTGCTCGACGCCATCGAGGCGTTTTTGAACTATAAAATCAACGTGCTGGAAATCCCCAAGGAAGACTACGAGCAAACCATCGACCTCACGCAGGACAACGTCACCTTCGACCTGAAAGGGCTGATGCAGGAAGTGGAGGCGTTCGAGAATCGGAAGAAGAAAAAGCGGAAGTAAAAGACTCCTTTTCTCCTTTCATCCCCTCTCCTTTCCTCCTTCAAAGAACCATACTCAACCCAATCCGCTTGCGCGCCAAATCAAGCGATGTCACCTTGACCTGCACCGCCTGCTGCAACTTCACGACCTCGTTAGGGTCGCGTACAAAGCGATCGGCCATTTGCGAGACGTGAACCAAACCATCCTGCTTCACGCCAATGTCCACAAATGCTCCGAAGGCGGTGATGTTGGTCACTATACCGGGCAGCACCATGCCTTCGCGCAAGTCCTCCACCGTCCGCACGTGTTCGTCGAAGGCGAAAGTTTCGCGCTCGGCGCGCGGGTCACGGGCAGGTTTTTCCAGTTCTTTCAGGATGTCTTGTAAAGTCGGCAGCCCGATGTTATCGCTGACGTAGCGGGCGGGTTGTATTTGGCGGCGGAGTTCGGTCTTTTGCATGAGTTCGGTCACCGAAGCGTTAGAATCTTTCGCCATCTGCTGCACCAGGGCATAGCGTTCGGGATGCACGGCGCTATTGTCCAGCGGATTTTTGCCGCCTTCTATGCGCAGAAACCCGGCGGCTTGCTCGAAGGCTTTTGCGCCCAGGCGCGGTACTTTCAGCAACTGGGCGCGGGACTGGAAGCCGCCAATTTCGGCGCGGTAATCCAAAATATTTTTTGCCAGTGCCGGCCCTAGTCCCGACACGTAGCGCAGCAGGTGCTGACTGGCGGTGTTGAGGTTGACACCCACGGAATTCACGCAGCTTTCCACCACGCCATCCAGCGCGTTTTTCAAAGCCGATTGGTCAACATCGTGCTGGTACTGGCCCACGCCGATCGACTTTGGGTCGATTTTGACCAGCTCGGCCAGCGGATCCATCAACCGCCGCCCGATGGACACCGAGCCGCGTACCGTAAGGTCTTGGTTGGGAAATTCTTCCCGTGCCACCTCGGAAGCCGAATAGATGGACGCACCCTGTTCGCTGACCAGCACTACTTCCACGTCTTTTTCTCCGCCGAGAGTAGCCAAAGTTTTTCTGACAAAATCTTCCGTTTCTCGCCCCGCCGTACCGTTGCCGATGGCGATGGCTTCAATCTTGTATTTTTCCAAAACCTGTTGCAATCGCCGCTGTGCCTCGGCGGGCTTGTCGAAAGGATAAATCACAAAATCCTCTTTTAGATTCCCGCGCTCGTCCAGCACGACTACCTTACAGCCCGTCCGGTAGCCAGGGTCGATGGCGAGTACTCGTTTTTGGCCCATAGGTGCGGCCAGCAACAACTGGCGAAGGTTCTCGGCAAAAACCCGAATGGCCTCAGCGTCGGCTTTTTCCTTGGATATTTTGGCAAATTCCGTTTCGATGGTGGGTTTGAGCAATCGCTTGTAGCTGTCCTTGACCGCCATTTCCAACTGCGCCTGACCGGCCGCCGGGCCGATGACAAACAGGCGATTCAACGTCCCCAACGCCCGTTCTTCGTCCGGTGAAATGCCGACGCTTAAAATTCCTTCCTCCTCGCCCCGGCGCAAAGCCAGCAAGCGGTGCGAAGGAATTTTAGCCAGTTCTTCGGAGAACTCGAAGTAGTCGCGGTACTTGGCGCCTTCTTCCTGTTTATTCTTCTTGACTTTGGCTGAGATTATGCCTCCACGCGTAAACCAGCCGCGCGTCCGGCTCCGGGCTTCGGCGTCTTCGCTGACCCACTCGGCGATGATGTCGCGCGCACCCTGCAAAGCGTCTTCTATGGTTGGGACTTCGCCGGTTATGAAACTCGCCGCCCGCTTTTCGGGCGCAGCTTCCCGACCCTGGAAAATGGCGTGAGCCAGCGGTTCTAGGCCGCGCTCTGCGGCCAGCACGGCGCGAGTTTTGCGTTTTTGTTTGTAGGGCAAATACAAGTCTTCCAACTCCGTCATACTGAACACTCCTTCGATTTTGCGGCGCAGTTCGGGCGTTAGTTTGCCTTGCTCGTCAATGGCTTTCAGAATACTTTCGCGGCGTTTTTCGACTTCCTGCTGCTTCTGCCAAGCGTCTTTGATCGCGCCAATCTGCACTTCGTCCAGCCCGCCCGTGGCTTCCTTCCGGTAGCGGGCGATGAAGGGCAGCGTCGCGCCTTCTTCAAAAAGTTGGATGGTAGCGCGGACTTGCCGTTCCGAAATGTTGGTTTGCTGGGCGATGTGGGGGTAGTTCATGGGAAAATCAAAAATATTTATTTCAAAAAGGCGCTAATCCACCCACTCCGTACCCGAATCTGCCAGCGTCACCAGCAGTCCCCGGCAATGCGGCTTGTTCATGGACTGATACGCTTGCAAAGCGCGACTCAACTGCTTGCGGGAGGCGTCGTTGCCTTCTCCCGCCACGACATTCATCAGTACCTCGGTACCATCCGGCCGGGTAACCAGGCGGTCGGCCAATAGCATTTTACCCTTGGGCAGCAGGAATTCCTTTTTCAGCCGCACCGTAGCTCCTGCCGCGAAGAGCGAGGCCAGTGGCTCATTGAGCAGGAGGCGGTCGATAGAAACCCGCAGGTGTTCGGCTTCGCTGCCTTCCACGATGCCTTCCGAAACGAGTTGGCGCATGATTTTGGCAATATCTTTCTGTGTAGAAATTAGCGACAAGGCGTAGCGCATTTTTTGCAGGCGGTCTTTCTTTTTTTCAAAAGTC
>JBBSKK010000410.1:0-3983 GCA_038256395.1 Cytophagales bacterium
AACCTACCAGGCGGATGTCGAGCCGGACACGCCGTTGCTGTGGGTTTTGCGCGACAGCCTCGGGCTGGTCGGCACCAAATACGGCTGCGGCATCGCGCAGTGCGGCGCCTGCACCGTCCACGTCAACGACGCCGCCACGCGCTCCTGCGTGCTGCCCGTCTCGGCCGTCGGCGATTCCAAAGTGACGACCATCGAAGGACTTTCCGAGAAAGGCGACCATCCCGTGCAACTAGCCTGGGACGAGGTCGATGTGCCGCAGTGCGGCTACTGCCAAACGGGCCAAATCATGACCGCCGCCGCGCTTTTGAAGCGCAACGCCAAGCCCAGCGACAAGCAAATAGAAAACGCGATGAACGGCAATATTTGCCGCTGCGGCACCTACCACCGCATCCGCGAAGCCGTAAAAGTAGCATCCACCAAAACCAACTAAGCCATGTCCAACCTGACCAATACCAACCGACGCGATTTCATGAAGCTGGCGGCCACGGCGGGCGGCGGCGTGCTGCTGGGCTTCCACTGGCGCAACGCCGACGCCAAACCCGCCGTCCTCGACGCAGCGGCGGAAGCTACAGCCCCGAGCATCGAGTTCAACAGCTACCTGGCCATCGCGCCCGATGGCAAAATCACCATTTTCTCGCCCAATCCCGAAGTGGGACAGGGCATCAAAACCGCCTTCCCGATCGTAGTAGCCGAAGAACTCGACGTGGATTGGCAGCAAGTTCACGTAGCGCAAGCCCCGCTGGACACCGAGAAATTCCAGCGGCAGGTCGCGGGCGGCAGCGGCTCCATTCCGCACTCGTGGAAGCGGCTGCGGCAGGCCGGGGCCACCGCCCGACAATTGTTTATCAACACCGCCGCCCAACGCTGGGGCGTATCGCCCGAGCAATGCACCACCGAGAGCGGCGCGGTGTTGCTCAAAGGCTCCAAAAAGAAATTGACCTACGGCGAACTGGCCGCCGATGCCGCCAAGATGCCCACGCCCACCGACGTACCGCTGAAAGATCCCAAGGATTTTAAGCTGATCGGTACCTCGATTCGCAATGTGGACAATCAGGACATCATCACGGGTAAGCCACTGTTCGGCCTTGATTTCGTCCGCGAAGGAATGCTGTTCGCCGTGGTGGAACGTCCGAAGGCATTTGGCATGAAACTGAAATCGGTGGATTCTGCCACCGCTAAGGCCATGCCCGGCATCGTGGACGTCGTGACTTTCGACAACAACGTGGCCGTGGTGGGCAAGTCCACTTGGCAGGTGATGAAGGCCCGCAAGGCGTTGAAAATCGACTATGAAAAGGAGGCCGCCATGGAAAGCAGCAGCGACCACGACCGGATTTTTGACGAATTGCTCAACTCGGACAAAAACGAAGTCCGCCGGAAGGAAGGCGACGTGGACAAGGCATTCAAAGGGGCGGCCAAGGTCGTCAAGAGCGAGTACCAGTGTCCGTTTCTGCCGCATAACCCGCTGGAACCGATGAACTTCTTCGCCCACGTTCGTGCCGACGGAGCCGAACTCGTCGGCCCGACCCAAACGCCGGAACGTGCTCAGGGCGAAGCCGCCAAGTTCCTGGGCATTCCCAAAGAAAAGATTACAGTAGAAATGACCCGCATGGGCGGCGGCTTTGGTCGCCGTTTGGCCGCCGACTTCGTGATGGAAGCCGTGAAAATATCGGCCCTGACCAAGGCTCCCATCAAGCTCATCTGGTCGCGCGAGGACGACATGACGGGCGGCGATTACCGTCCGGCGGTGAAGTACCGCTTCGAAGCCGCCCTCGACGCCAAGGGCAACATGATTGGCTACAAGCTGCGCGGTGCGGGCATCAACGCGGGCAACCCCACGCGGGAGAACAACTTCCCGGCGGGCGCGGTGGACAACCTGCTCATCGACTCCGCCGAACACAAATCGGCCATCACGACGGGGCCCTGGCGCGCGCCGATCACCAACTTCCTGGCCGCCGCCGAGCAGTCGTTCCTGGACGAAGTGGCGCAAGCCGCCGGGAAAGATCCCATCCAATTCCGCCTGGAATTATTGGAAAAAGCCAAAACCGCTCCGGCGGGCGACGTGCGCTACGACGTGGACCGCATGATTGCCGTGACTAAACTCGCCGCCGAAAAATCGAACTGGGGCAAGGACCCAGCCAAAAACCAGGGTTTCAGCCTGTACTACTCGCACCTCTCCTACGTCGCGCAGGTGGGTGAAGTGGAAATGAAGGCGGGCAAGCCTCAACTGACCAAAATCACCGCCGCCGTGGACTGCGGCATCGTCATCAACCAAAGCGGCGCCCGGCAGCAGGTCATGGGCGGCGTAGTGGACGGCTTTGGCCACGCCATGTACGGCAACCTCAGCTTCACCGAGGGCGTCCCCGACCAAGCCAATTTCAACAAGTACCGCATCATCCGAATGCAGGAAATCCCCGAAGTGGACGTCCATTTCGTCAACAACGGCATCGACCCGACTGGCTTAGGCGAACCCGCCTTGCCACCGACTGGCGGCGCGGTGGCGAATGCTTTCTTTAAGGCTACGGGGAAGCGGTTGTATCGGCAGCCGTTTGTGGAAGGGTTGAGTGGGAAGGTGGAGAGTTGAGGGTTCGGCTGGAGGTAGTATTCTCTTTTGGCGTAGATTGAACGGTTTAACTTAACGACTTTCAATAAATTGGCTACTGCATCAGAACTGAAATCAATGTCGGATGATCGCTTTCGTGAAGCTGAACTGCTGCATACCAACGGGTTTCATTCGGGAGCCTATTACCTATCAGGATACGCGGTCGAGTATGGACTCAAAGCGGTAATCTGCAAACGGTTGAATATTGAGATGTTTGAGAGAAAGATAGTGCCGGGCGAGGTCGCGAAGGCGTTTCAGATTCACGACATCGAGTATTTGATTATCTTAGCCGGATTGCATCAGGACTTGGAAGATTTGAAAAGCGATGATGCTGCATTTGCCAAAGCTTGGTCACTCGTGTCTGAGTGGAGCGAGCAAAGACGTTATGACTACGGATGCAAGCCGGAAACGGCAGGAAGATTTTTACAGGCGGTCAAAGCAGTGATGGCATGGATACGAAAAAACTGGTAAACAAGCTCAAAGAGCTATTCCACAGCGAACGAGAGAACGGCTTAGTGGTCGATGCCATAGGGTTAGCTCCGGCTTATGGCGGTATGGTGAGCAATTCTTACGTCTTGGGCGTCAGCGCACCCTCAATGGCGAAAATGCACCGATATGATAGAATGGATAAGGTCATCGACCTGCTTTTCGCACACTTGAGCGAGGAAGAGCGCCGAATGATCGACCGCGTTCGGGTTTATAGCAGCGCCGAGGAGCTCAGAAAATACGCAGAAAGCGACTTTGACGAACCGACTTACGAGGATGAGCGGCCCGTGCGTTTGAGCGCTGCACTTTACGAGGTGGCGTAAACTGGGCGGCGTTAAGGTCAAGCCGAATCCCCGAAGTGGACGTCCATTTCGTCAACAACGGCATCGACCCGACTGGCTTAGGCGAACCCGCCCTGCCGCCGACTGGTGGCGCGGTGGCGAACGCTTTCTTTAAGGCTACGGGGAAGCGGTTGTATAGGCAGCCGTTTGTGGAGGGGTTGAGTGGGAAGATGGAGAGTTGATAGTCTACTGAAAATTAGATAGTTAAAGCCTGACTGCCGCAGCCGGGTTTTTTTATATCGTGCCGCTTCTTCTTTTTCTCCATTGCCATTACTTCTTAATGAGCATCATCTTTCGATACCGAGCTTTACTATCTCCCACTGCTTCTTACTTTTCATTTGTTTATTTTTATTACTCATTTTATTGTTATTGTTTGTTATTACGTGGTATTAATATACATTTGTACAAACTTATACACGTCTTGATATAAGTTATGATAGTTCAGCAATGATTGTACTATACATTAAAAAAGCCCCCAATAAGAGGGGGCTTCCAGATTACGAGACTTGCCAGAGATCGGGGTATACTACCCTTCGAAGGTATTCTAAAAATTCCCT
>JBBSKK010000411.1:0-3981 GCA_038256395.1 Cytophagales bacterium
AGAAAGATTTCGTTGGCTTTCTCTTCATTGTAAGTATGCGAGGTTTGGTTACGACTGGTTATCATGTCCATCCACACTTTGCCATCCTGAATGACACCCAACTTGAAAGCCTCCCGCGTCGCATCGCGCGAGCCACCGATTTCAGCATTCCCCTGGTATAAAGCATAATCCTTCATGGTATTCCATGCTAGTTCATGGGTATATTCAAAGCGCTGGATCAAACCTTCCTTCAAAATGAAATATTCCAGGCCAAAATCCTCTTGAGCTACGTCTGGATCATCGTAGGCATACTTTTCCCTCATGTAATTGACGGCCTCGTCTAAATTGCCCAAGGCTTTCACATAGTTGCTAAAACGCTGTTCCCACCGAATATCCTGCTCACTCATTATGGGTTCTGTTTTTTGTAATTCTCAGATTTGTAAACTTGCGAAGCGTCATTTTCCATCGCAATGACAATGGTGCTAGCCTCGCCTTTATCAACAACTGCCGCGATAGAGGTGTGAAGCTTTTATCTGATGGAGATTTGATATGGCCCCAAGAAGAAGATGGTAATCCAAATTCTGCCGAGAATTCTGGGGTAGTAGTTACCGTGCCAAAGAGTTGCTGCAGTAAATCCAGCCCCCCTATTTTCTCCAAGATAACAAAGCAACTGGTGTCAGAGACGATAATTTCTGGCATTTAGGATATCGTTTTCGAGTTCAGCGGCTGATTGGTTAAAAATGAAAAATCCGTACTTGCCAAGCATCTCCATAAAGATTCGCTTGGAATAACCGGCCACGTCAGCGGCTTGACCCATCGAAAGCGTTCCGTTCTTTTAAAGTCGGGCGGCCAGCATATTTTTGGCTGCCTGCTCATCGAGATTTACCGATTCCGGTATTTCTAAGGTTACCGTCTTCATGTTTCAAATTTAAGGATTTCTTTGAAAGGAACTGGTATCGGCGCTAACGGTACCTAGAACTCTCGTAAAGTTAGTTCGTAAAAAAACCGCGTCTGCTTCAAAATGACCTCGCAACGCGACGGCTTCGCCTCAGAGCGGTACACTACAAAAGTCATGTCCTGAATTTTCAAGGACTCGAATTCCTGGCGGCTGATGTCGGAGGGCGCAAGGAGCAAAGGTTGGGTTATTAGGTGTAAAGATAGTACAGAAAAATTGCGCTAATTACAGCTAATAATATTATCATTGTATCTCTGTAAATTAGGTTGTCCCCATCCGTTCTTTCCGTGTTTATCCTGTTTGAGTAGTCTTCTGGAACAGTTGTTTTTTAGCGGATAATTCTTTCTCAACATCCTCACAAGCCTGATTAAAGATCTGAACGATTTTTTTCAGATTTACCAATATGCGTATTCATAGCAGAAAGTGTCACGCTAATACTTTTGGCACTACGCAACCCCAAAATGTAGTAGTAATCTTTCATCGGAAAACTCTCAAATTATTTATCTATTTCTTTTAGTTATGCTTCGTCTCTTCAAGATTTGTCAACTTTTTAGCCGTGCGGCGTTCTGCAAATTGACAAATCTTAAACCAAATACTGAAACAAATCCGGCTGGTCGTTGAGGTACTCGTACACCACGCGGCCCTCGTCCATGCGTTGGAGCAGCAGGACGAGGTCCTCGCGGCGTTGCAGTTCCAGGCCAACCAGGGCGGGGCCTTGTTCGCGGTTGGTTTTCTTGGTGTACTCGAAGCGCGTGATGTCCACGTCGGAGCCTAGGACGTCCACGAAATCGCGGAAGGCCCCGGCGCGTTGCGGAAAGCGGATGATGAAGTAGTGTTTTAAGCCCTCGTACAGCAGCGAACGCTCCTTGATTTCCTCGGTGCGGGTGATGTCGTTGTTGCCGCCGCCGATGAGGACGACCACGTTTTTGCCCCGAATTTCGTCTTTGATGAAATCCAGCGCGGCCACCGTCAGGGCCCCGGCGGGTTCGGCCACGATGGCCTCTTCGTTGTAGAGTTGCAGGATGGTGGAACATACCTTGCCCTCCGGCACCAGAACGATCTGGTTCAGATTTTCCCGGCAGATTTGGAAAGTAGTTTCCCCGGCGCGACGCACGGCAGCCCCATCCACGAACTTATCGATCGAGTCTAGCGTGATGACGTGGCCTTCGGCGATGGCCCGCTGCATGGTGGGCGAACCGACCGGCTCCACGCCGATGAGCTTGGTTTTGGGGGAGAGTTGCTTGAAAACCGTGGATACGCCCGAAGCTAGCCCGCCGCCGCCGATGGCCATCAGCAGGTAGTCGATATTGAAATCGGCGTCTTTGAATATTTCCAACCCCACCGTCCCCTGCCCTTCCATGACCAGCACGTCGTCGAACGGATGCACGAAGGTGGCCTCGTGCATAGCCTGGTATTCCATCGCGGCGTGGTAGGCGTCGTCGTAGGTGTCGCCCACAAGCTGGATCGTCACCCATTCCTTGCCGAACATCCTGACCTGCTTCACCTTTTGGGCGGGCGTGGTCGTGGGCATGAAGATGACGCCCTGCACACTCATTTTGCGACAGGCGTAGGCCACGCCCTGCGCGTGGTTCCCGGCGCTGGCGCAGACGACGCCCTTGGCAAGTACCTCGGGCGAAAGGTTTGCCATTTTGTTGTACGCCCCCCGAATCTTATAGGAGCGCACGATCTGCAAATCCTCCCGCTTCAAATAAATATTGGCCCCAAACTGCTCCGACAAATGCAAATTCTGCATCAGCGGCGTGTGGGTCGCAACGCCCCGCAGCCGCTCGGCGGCTAAGAAAATAGCATCGAGCGTCGGCAGGTTTGTTATCGTATCGGTGGGAATATTTTTCATACAAAATCACATAAGCAACGCTCCGGCGAAATTACGGATTTCATTTCTTGCAAAAAGAAAAACCTGCGAGAGATGCTCCCGCAGGTTTTTCAATCATCCAAAATTAAAACTACCCCCGCTCCGGCCGCAGCCCGCGCACCGTGCTGCCCGCACGCCACATTTCGGAATCGCGGAGTTCGGCAAGTTCCACTTCCAGCTTCTCGCGGTAGTCAGCTTTGGAGTTGCGCGTGATGGAGATTTCGGCTTGTTCGCCGGATTTTACCGAGTTGTAAAGTTTCTCGAAGACTGGTTTGGTAGCGTCGCGGAAGGGCTTCCACCAGTCCAGAGCGCCGCGCTGGGCGGTGGTGGAGCAGTTGGCGTACATCCAGTCCATGCCGTTTTCGGCCACCAGCGGCATCAGCGACTGGGTGAGTTCTTCCACCGTCTCGTTGAAAGCCTCGGAAGGCGAGTGGCCATTGGCGCGAAGTACCTCGTACTGCGCGGCAAAAATGCCCTGGATGGCCCCCATCAGAGTACCCCGCTCGCCCGTAAGGTCGGAGGTCACTTCGCGGTAGAAGTCCGTTTCGAACAAATAACCTGAACCCACGCCGATGCCCATCGCGATGCACTTGGTGCGGGCGTTGCCCGTGGCGTCCTGGAACACGGCGAACGAAGAGTTCAAACCCTTACCCTCCACGAACATCCGGCGCAGCGAAGTGCCCGAACCTTTGGGGGCCACGAGGAACACGTCCACATCGGCGGGCGGTATGATGCCGGTCTTGTCCTTGTAGGTAATGCCGAAACCGTGCGAGAAGTACAGCGACTTGCCAGGCGTCAGCGCTTTCTTGACGGTGGGCCAAAGCTCGATTTGGGCGGCGTCCGACAGCAGGTAGCAGATAATCGTCCCCCTTTCGAGGGCTTCCTCGATCTCGAACAGCGTTTCACCCGGCACCCAGCCGTCGGCCACGGCCTTGTCCCACGACTTGCCGCCCTTTCGCTGACCCACGATCACATTGAAGCCGTTGTCACGCATATTGAGGCTTTGGCCGGGACCTTGTACCCCGTAGCCGATCACGGCGATGGTGTCGCCGGCGAGGGTTTCGCGGGCTTTTTCGAGTGGGAATTCTTCGCGGGTGACTACTTCTTCTTCAACGCCGCCAAAATTTAACTTTGCCATGTTTTTTAATTATGAGATATTAGATATGAATTATGA
>JBBSKK010000412.1:0-3979 GCA_038256395.1 Cytophagales bacterium
AACTGCCGCACGACGTTATCGCGGCGGGGCAACTGGAACAGCCCTGCGAGGTAAAAAGCTCGATGACCGCGATGGGCTCGTGGTCCTTGGCGTTTTTATTATCCGTAATCCAAACGGTACTAAGGAGAATAGCAGCCAGGAAAATCAAATAGTTCATGGATAATCAATTTTTACCCATAAACGCACGAAACTGACTTTTTCAGGCTCGTTGGTACACATTTTTATGAGTAGTGATCCATCGTTGTCCCTATCCTACCGTCCCCATGAAAGAACTTCCCCTAACCGTGCGCCGCTCCATCGAATTGGTCGGCCTGTTTGTACTAGGCTGGCTGCTGGTGCTGGGTAACAATACCCTGGCACCCTTACTGATGGCTTTTTTTATTAGTCTGGTATTACTACCTCTACATCATTTTCTGGTCAAATGGCGCACCCCGAACGGACTGGCCATCGCCTTGTGCATTCTGGTGCTTTTCATATTGGGCGGTTTGATCGTCTGGTTCTTTTACGACCAGGTAGGCAACCTGGTCGCCGACTTGCCCGCGATCCGCAAAAACGTAAAGAACCACTTGACCAGCCTGAGCGCCTGGGTCACGTCCCGTACCGAATACTCGACGGCTCAGCAGCTCAAATTCATTAACGAACAGAGCGACAAACTACTGGCCTACACTGGATTAGTACTGAACGGCACTCTTGGGTCGGTTACATCGATGGTGGTATTCATCACGCTCATTCCGCTCTATATTTTCCTGCTGATGCTGTACCGGGGTATGCTCCGGCGCTTCGTACTTATGTGGTTTTCGCGCCAAACGCACGAAAGGGTGCAGAACGCTATGACCGAGATTCAGCATATCGTAAAGGACTATATTGTCGGGTTAGCTATTCAGATTACCTACATGACTATTTTGGTGGGTGGTGGATTAATGCTTTTCGGCATCGACCATGCGCTGCTCATCGGACTAATCTTTGCCTTTCTGAACTTAATTCCCTATGTAGGAGCCTTGCTAGGGAACCTTCTCGGTGTACTTATTACCCTTGCCTCGTCGCCTGATCTCGGCCCGATCCTGACCGTGCTGATTACCATCGCGGTAGCCCAGTTCCTGGATAACAATATTTTGATGCCCCGCATCGTCG
This sequence comes from Cytophagales bacterium, assembly GCA_038256395.1. Taxonomy (GTDB): domain Bacteria; phylum Bacteroidota; class Bacteroidia; order Cytophagales; family Spirosomataceae; genus Persicitalea. The sequence continues at coordinate 1,132 of JBBSKK010000412.1, forward strand.
GCTCCCAGGTGAGCATTAATCCATTGGCCACTATTATGGGCGTGATTGTAGGCGGGCTGATCGCGGGCATTACGGGCATGTTTCTGGCGCTGCCCATCATGGCGGTATTAAAAATTATTTTCGACCACAGTGACCATCTCAAGCCCTGGGGGGTGCTGCTGGGCGAGGTAGAGTGATGAGAAAGATCACACCATCACCAATACCGCCTCTCGCAACTCCCGCCAAACATAGGACGCCAAAAAAGCCTCAAAACTCCCCAAACCAGCTTCCTCATAACTCGCTTTCAGTCGCTGCCAAGAAATCGGCTCCTCCCCTTCGAGCGCCATAGCGGGAAAAATATCGGCTAACCATTCAGCCAGCGGAACGCTAGTCGTTAGCGTCCAGTTATTTTTCTTTGTATAAAATTCCAGTTCCGCTACTTCTACTAGTTGCTTCCCCTGTTTTTCTTCAAAAATCGCTAACTCAGGAACACGCCCTAGCCACACGACCAGCGCATTGGGACGTATTTCGGCGGTTAGTGTTTCGCCGATACTACGCTCGATGTAGTTGGGCGGGATGGAGGTCGGCGGCACTTTGAAGTCGAACCATTTTTTAAGGGAAATTTCAAAGCCCACGCCGTGCATATAGTTGAAGAGCGACTTACGAAGCCCCTCGGCAAAGCGGTCGTGATCGGTGCCGGTGGGGTCGTCGTGGTGGAGGTCGTTGTCGGCGAAGCCGCCGAAATCGGGGCCGATGCGCTGCACATCGAAGCCCGCCGGATGCAGACCCACGGGGCTGTGGGCCGTCATGGCGAAGCGATGCCAGAAGCCCGACTGCACGATGCCCGACTCGAACAATTGCCGCACCATTTCGAGCGAGTCGATGGTTTCCTGGGCGGTTTGGGTCGGGAAGCCGTACATAAGATAGGCATGAACCATAATTCCCGCCTGCGTGAAGGCGTCAGCCACGCGGGCTACCTGCGCCACAGTAACGCCTTTTTTCATGCGTTCCAGCAGGCGGTCGGAGGCCACTTCCAACCCGCCCGATACGGCGATGCAGCCGGAGGCTTTGAGTAAGTGGCAAAGATCGGAAGTGAAGTTTTTTTCAAAGCGGATATTCGTCCACCAGGTCACGGTGAGTTGGCGGCGAATGATTTCCAGGGCCAAATCCCGCATGAGGGCGGGCGGGGCGGCCTCGTCCACGAAGTGAAAGCCGTTTTGGCCCGTTTGGGCGATAATGGTCTCGATGCGGTCGCAAAGCAGCGACGCTGTGACGGGTTCGTAACGCTTGATATAGTCGAGAGAAATGTCGCAGAACGAGCATTTGCCCCAGTAGCAGCCGTGGGCCAGCGTCAACTTGTTCCAGCGGCCATCACTCCACAGGCGGTGCATGGGGTTGATGATTTCTATCACCGAGAGGTAATCGTGCAGCGGCAAGTCGGCGTAGTCCGGCGTGCCGACATCGCGCTGGGCGACGTCTTTTTCCTGGGCATCGTTGTAGTAAAATACTTTCCCGTCCGTGCGGGCAAAAACACGTTTGAGCTGGCTCCGCTCCCGCTTTCCATCCAGGTACTCCAACAAATTAAGCAGCGGCGCTTCGCCGTCGTCCAGGCTCACGTAATCCACGTAGTCGAACAGCAGCGGCTCGCGCAGAGAACGTAATTCGGTGTTGCAGTAACCGCCCCCCAGCACGACCGCAATCTCGGGATGCTGTTTTTTCAAATACTGCCCGCACTTCAACGCCCCGAACAAATTACCGGGAAAAGGCACCGTCAGACAAACCACCTTCGGCTGCCACTTCTGAATTTTTTCTTCTAATAACTCAACCAGAATCGTAGAAATAAGCGTATCCGGCGCTTGCAAACTCTCTTGCAGCGGCTCAAAATGCGTGGCGGTGCTACCCAACCGCTCGGCGTAGCGGCTGAACCCAAAGTGCGGATCCACGGCTTCCTGGATCAGATCGCCGAGGTCTTCCAAATACAGCGTAGCCAAATGCCGCGCCTTGTCCTGAATCCCCCTCGTGCCAAAAGCCCAATCCAGTTCGTCCAACTCAGCGAAGCGGCCCGCCTCGGGTAGGTAGCTGCGGTCGCAGATGCTATGCGCTAGTGTGGGATTTTTGTTTTGTAAAAACCCAATGACCGGGTCGATGGTGCAGAGGTAGTCTTTGCGCAAAGCGTAAATCCGGTAGCCGTTGTCGGAAAGTGCAACGTCCGACGCTTCCAGATCAGCGAACATTTTGCCCAATCCCTTAGCCGAAAACAGGCGCAAAATGACCTCAATTCCTAAATCTGCCTGATGCGACCCTACGCCTACCGTGTTCAGAAAACCTTTGAGGTAGGCGGTAGCCGGGTAGGGCGTGTTGAGTTGCGTGAAGGGGGGCGTGAGGAAGAGGACTTTGTTCAATGGAAAGTTGAAAATAGAGAATCATGCAAAGGTAAAACAAAACGCCCGCCCCTGGTTTTCTGATTTTTGACCGCCGGAGAATAGCACAAAAAACCGCAAAGGGAACTGTCAGACGGTTCCCTTTGCGGTTTCCAAAAAATTCAATCCTCTAATCAATAACCCGGATTCTGCTGCGCGGCCAGCGTCGGGTTGCGCGACACCTCATCGGCCGGAATAGGCCACAAGAAACGGTGATCGCTGTAAGGAATAGCGGCAATCGTTCGGTTGAGCGTTGGCGGCGTTACGGCATTGTAGGTAGCGAAAGTAGCATTACCGAAGGCCATTTTGGCGGGAATGCCGCCCGTGGTGTAAGCCGCCTCCGGCGCCAGCCGATGAATGTCGGCCCAGCGGCGACCTTCGGCCAACAATTCGATGCGCCGCTCGACCAGGATCGCTTTCACGAATTCTACGGTCGTGGCAAAATCAGC
>JBBSKK010000413.1:0-3979 GCA_038256395.1 Cytophagales bacterium
ATGGTAGTCTTCGTGGACACCCGTGAAGTAGAAAATGACCGGGACGCCTTTCTTGGCAAAATTATAGTGGTCGGAGCGGTAGTAGAAGCGGTTCGGGTCTTTGGGATCGTTGAAAGTATAGTCGAGCTTGTAGCCGACGTGGGCTTCGTTGGCCGCCTCGCTGATGGCGTGGAGTTCCGACGAGAGCTTATCCGAGCCGATGAGATACACGTACTTTGGATCGGCTTCGTGGGCTTTGTCCACGCGACCGATCATGTCGATGTTCAGGTTGACTACGGTGTTTGCCAGTGGCAATAGGGGGTTTTCGGAGTAAAATTCCGAGCCGAACAGGCCTTTTTCTTCGCCCGTTACGTTCAGGAACAAGATGCTACGCCGCGGACCGTTGCCGTCGGCCTTGGCCTGGCTGAATGCCTGGGCCAGTTCCAGCAGCGAGACGGTACCCGAGCCATCGTCGTCGGCGCCGTTGTTGATTTGTCCGTCCGGCGAAATGCCGATGTGGTCCAGGTGGGCCGAAATGACCACGACCTCGTCTTTCTTGTCGGTGCCTTCCAGGAAGCCCGCCACGTTTTCGGTGCTGATGGTTTCGCTCTTGCGCTCCACTTTCAGGGACACGGTACCGATGGGGCCTTTGGCGACGGGTACGCCTTTCTTGTCGATGTCTTCTTGGAAACCTTTTAATTTCTTGGGGGAAGTGCGCAGCAGGGCCGCACCTACTTCCCTGGAAACGGTGAACACCGCCATATTGCTGAGCGATTCCTGAATGGGCTTCATGCTCATGCCGCTCATCCGCCGCGCCATGATGGCCCGTTGCTTCACGAGCTGCTCGAACTCCTTGCCCTCTTTCTCCGACACCATGAAAACGTACTTCGCGCCCTTGGTCATGGCGGCGGCCGCCTTTTTCTGCCACGACTGCGGACCGCTCCAACTCGACGCCTGGTCGCTGTCGTTGACATAGTACTTGCCGCTGCGGTCTTTTGGCTCGCCTTCCAGGATCACTACGGCCTTGCCCGTCACGTCCAAATCCTTGTAGTCGTTGTAGAGGTTGGCGTCGATGCCGTAGCCCGCGAAAACCGTCGGGGCCGACACCTCGCCGTCGGTACTCAGCAGTCCGTTAAGGAAAAAATTCTCGTTGAACGCGAATTTCCGGCCATCGGCCTTCACGTAAACGTCGCCCCAGGTTTTTCGGTAAAGGTCATAGGGCTGGTAGTAACTCTTAGCCCCGGCGCTATCGGTGGCGATAGGCGTCAGGCCGTACATTTTGAAGTGCTTCGACACGTAGTCGGCGGCTTTCTTCTGGCCTTCAGAACCCGTGTCGCGGCCTTCCAGGCTATCGGAAGCAATGATGACCAGGTGCGTTTTGAGGTCGGCGGGGGTGATGGTTTCGGCGTATTTGGTAGCGGTGTCTTGCGCCTTTACTTGCAGAGCCAGCAGTAGTAGGCCGCCGAGAAGGTATTTGTTCATTGGGAAAATTCTGGTTTGTCTAGAATGAAACGAATGGTTTTCAGACGGGCTGGAAGCCCGTACCACAAAGTTCGCAAGACAAATAAAGCGAATCCGGCGGCGAATGCGAAATTATGGGGTGATGCAGTCGGGCCAATCTGTTTTTTATCCTTGGTTTGGTTTCATTTGCGTATATTTGAACAGAAAAATTGAGTGATAACGTTTTATCGAAAAAATAGTATGTCGACTGTGTTAGATAAAGAAGTATTAAAAAAGTCTTTGGTTGAACTAGCTGAAAAAGAGCCTGACTACGTCCAAAAACTCATTTCTGAAATTGACGAAAACCTCAAAACTGCTAGAAGAAAGCGTTTTGAAGCGATAGTCAAAGAAGATTTTGAGAAGTACGACGACGTGTTCAGGGCATTAGCGTGATGATCAACTACCTTGAAAAACAATACATCATCTTCATCAACCAAAGAACGGTAGCCAAACACGGCGGCAATTTCATGCCGCCGCATAACTTCCTGCACGAAGAAAACCTTGACTACCTGCTCGAAGCGGTGCAAGCTGAAATGTTTGGAGTGCCACTTTACCCGACTATTCCTGACACGGCGGCACTGTATTGTTTCAACATTATCGGCAATCATATCTTTACTGACGGTAACAAGCGGACAGGCCTTGAAGCCGGACTTTCCTTCCTGAAATTGAACAGGATGCAGATTAGTGATTCATTGCCTAATGACAATTTAACCGCCTTTATCCTCAAACTAGCCTCCGGCGAATCCAGCCTGGACGAGTGCCGGGCGTGGTTCGCTGCTCACGTGGTCGAGACCACCCGATAACTGCTCAGGTAGGCCAATAGCCATTTCCACTTAGTACGCCCCAAACTCCCTCGCAACCCTGCTGACAAGTACCGTGTCTTTTTCGATTTGCAGGAAAAGGTACTTGTCCGGCGCCGTACCATTGGTAAAATAGCCGAACCGGAACATCCTGTCTCCCGATACTTCATTCAGCCGTCGCTCGTAACTACCATCTGAATCAGGAAAAGACTTGAATCACGCACTTTGTCGATGAGTTACCCCAACGTCAAGATTCTCCTTTTCAGCCAGTAAGCTTTCGCCCACCGAACCCACCGCCACGAGTCGTGCTTTGGGTATTTCTGTACTGGTGTTGTTGCGCACTTCGATCACCATAGACTTATCTTCTTCCGACCGGCAGCCAAGAACACTCACCAGCAGCAACCCGATCAATAGTTGAGGAAAATTTCTCTTCTTCATGTTACTTTTAATTTTTTGCGTAAAAGTACGGCAAAGCCACAAGTGTAACGACACTGCCGCTCTTTTTTTATCTCGTCCCGAAAATTAAACCGGTTAGAGAAGCCGTGCCGGGTACTTTCTAGGACAAATCCCTCTTCTAAAAAATGACGAATTCCCAACGCATCGGTTTCTGGGGCGGCTTGCTGGTCGCCCTTTTTATTGTCTTCATGCCCGCGCCGGAGGGCATGGCTATTACTGCCCAGCGAGCCGTGGCCGTCACGGTGCTGATGGCCATTTGGTGGCTCACCGAGGCGATCCCGATTTACGTTACGGCTTTCGTGCCGATGGCGCTTTTCCCGCTGCTGGGCGTGCTCGAAACCGACGACGTGGCCGAAAGCTACGGCCACAGCTACGTCATCATGCTGCTGTGCGGATTTTTCATCGCCAAAGTCATCGAGTCGCAGCAACTGCACCGACGTATTGCCCTCACCGTGCTGAAAAGTCTGGGCAGCAACCAGCAGCGTATTATTTTGAGCTTCATGCTGGTGGCGGCATTCCTTTCCATGTGGATTGCCAACGTGGCCGTGGTGCTGCTCATGCTGCCCATCGCCACGGCGGTTATCGCCAAAACCGACGAGGCCGAGGGCGACGAAATGTCGCAATTCGGCCTAGCGCTGATGCTGGCCACGGCCTACGCCTGCAGCATCGGCGGCACGGCTACGCTCATTGGGACGCCCGTCAACATGGTGTTTGCGGGCATCGTGGGTGAGCTATTTCCCGCCGCGCCGGAAATCAATTTCTTTACCTGGCTCAAAATCGGCTTCCCGATGGTCGTGGTTTTTATCCCGGTCATCTGGATTTACATCATCAAATATTTCAGGATTTCCACCAAAGTCAAAATCGACAACACCGCCTTTGCCCGCGAACTGGCCACGCTCGGTCCGATGAGCGACGGCGAGAAGAAAGCCTTCGGCGTGTTCCTGTTCACGGCCATCGGCTGGGTGTTTCGTAGTGATTTCGATTTTGGCTCCTTCCGGGTGACGGGCTGGGGGACGTGGCTGGGTGTGGGCGATTACGTTCACGACGCTACGGTGGCGGTTGTCGGGGCGATTATGCTCTTTGCCATGACCAACAAGCAAACGGGCAAACCGCTGCTGACCTGGAAGGAAGCGACTACCGTCCCCTGGGGTATCGACATGATCGTGGGCGGCGGCTACGCCATCGCCCGTAGTTTCCAAAAAACGGGCTTAGCGGGCTGGATCGGGCAGCAGATGGACTTCATC
>JBBSKK010000414.1:0-3979 GCA_038256395.1 Cytophagales bacterium
AATCCCAACCCCGAAAAAAACACGACCTACGAGTCGGGCGAAGACCCGGTGGGCAACGCCAATGTGCAGTTCAACGTGCGGTTCTATGTCGTGGCACTAATCTTCGTGCTGTTCGAGGTGGAGTTGGTGTTCCTCTTTCCCTGGGCGGTCGTCTTTGGCCGGGAGGATTTAATCGCGCAGACCGAAGGTCGCTGGGGCTGGTTCGCGCTGGCGGAAATGGCGGTGTTTGTGGGTATTCTGGCGCTGGGGCTGGCCTATGCCTGGGCCAAGGGCTATCTGGATTGGGTAAGGCCCAATCCTGTCGTTAGTCAGGTCGACTCGCCTGTACCAGCCGAGATGTACGAGCGAGTGAATGAGCGATTTGGAGGAGGAAAGGAGGAAAGGAGGAAAGGAGGAGAGGACAGTTGACGCGAGTTAGTGTAGTCCACCCGGCTTGTAAGAACGTATGTGAAGGCTATGCGCAAAAATTGCTTTTTTCTTGTTTTCGTGATTTTCATGCCTGCTCTCAGCACATCCCAGCGGATCGACAATACCGCATTGCAGCGAACTTTACAGGGCAAGGGCTACTTCCGTTTTCACTACGATAACGATTTCTTCTCCCGCAACATCACCGACTACTACTACACGCAAGGGTACAGCTTTGAAGTGGCTCATTCGGTTTTTGCCAAAAATCCTTTATCCAAAATACTTCTTCGATTCCCGGACAAGCCCGTTACCTACGGTTTGGCTTTCGAGCATTTCGGTTTCACGCCCACCAGCATCAAGAGCGATAAGATTTTGGCAGGTGATCGGCCTTTCGCGGGCGTCATCATGCTAAAATCATTTTCTATTTCGGTGGATACCGCGCGCAGGCAGCGGCTCAGTTCGGTAGTGAGCCTGGGAATGGTCGGCCCGGCGGCCTTTGCCGGGCAAATGCAAGCCGCCATTCACCGCTGGTCGGGCGACGCGGAGCCGCACGGCTGGCAGTACCAGATTCGCAACAATGTGGTCGTCAACTACGAATTGAACCACGAGCGGCAGATAGTCGCTATCCCGGATTTTCTATCCCTCAACACAAACGCTCAAGTTCGGCTGGGAACGCTTTCGGACAAGGTGCAGGCGGGTTTGACGCTTTCGCTGGGTTACTTCAATTCTGCTTTTTCTTCTTCCCAAAATTCCAGAAAAAAGGACTTGCAGGTTTACGTGTACAGCCAGCCACTCGGTAGTTTGATTGGCTACGACGCTACGTTGCAAGGCGGGCTTTTCAACCGGAGTAGCCCTTACACTTTGGCAGCCAACGAGATCAACCGCTTCACTTTCCAGCATAATTACGGGGTAGTTTTGAAGGTCAGGAAACTTTACGCCGAGTACTACCGCACTTACCTCAGCCGGGAGTTCAAGACCGGGCGGACGCACGTGTGGGGCGGATTGAAGTTGGGAGTTGCCTTTTGAAAGAGGCTAAATTACGGGCCAAATCGGGGAATTTTTAATACATATGAGAAGAAGTACTCTCTGAAACTTCGGTTTTCTCCCCATTAGCCGATATATTTAGCCCAACAACTAAAAAACAAACCCATTTTATGAAAAAGCGGTACAGTTTACTACTACTTCTCTTCCTCGGCCTATTTTCTTTCGCCCACGCGCAAAACGACGTCATCGACAAAATCGTCAAGGAAGAAGAAAGCAATTCTCAACTCAAAAGCATCGCCCACGAACTGCTGGACGGCATTGGGCCGCGCCTGGTGGGCAGTCCGGGTATGAAGAAGGCCCACGACTGGGCGGTGAAAAAATACGAATCCTGGGGTATTTCGGCCCGTAACGAGAAGTGGGGCGAATGGCGCGGCTGGGAGCGCGGCGTGACGCACATCGACATGGTGAGTCCGTGGGTGAAGTCGCTGGCGGGAACGCAGCTCGCGTGGAGTCCGCCGACGCCGAAGGGCGGCGTGAAGGCCGAGGTGATTATCCTGCCGGAGTTCGCCGATTCGGTAGCTTTTCAGAAATGGTTGCCCAACGCCAAGGGCAAGCTGGTGATGATTTCGATGAACCAGCCGACCGGACGCCCCGACTACAACTGGAAGGAATTCGCTACGGAAGAGTCCTTTGACAAACTCAAAAAAGACCGCGACGAAATGACTAAGTCGTGGTCGGAGCGGCTGCGCAAGACGGGCTTCGGCCGCCGCGAGCTGCCCGCCGCCCTGGAAGACGCCGGGGCCGTGGGCATCGTCACCTCCTACTGGTCGCAGGGCTTCGGGGCCAACAAGATTTTCAGCGCCTATACCAAGAAAGTTCCGACCATCGACCTGAGCGTGGAAGACTATGGCCTTGTGTATCGGCTGGTCGAAAGCGGCGACAAACCGATGCTCAACCTTGTGGCTGAGTCGAAAGAAACGGGCGTGGTGCCGACTTTCAACACCATCGCTGAAATCAAAGGCACCGAAAAACCCGACGAATACGTGATGCTCTCGGCCCACTTCGACTCCTGGGATGGCGGCACGGGTGCGACCGACAACGGCACGGGAACCATCACGATGATGGAAACGATGCGGGTTTTGAAAAAGGTGTATCCCAACCCCAAGCGCACGATCCTCGTCGGCCACTGGGGCAGCGAGGAACAAGGACTAAACGGCTCGCGGGCCTTCGTGGAGGACCACCCCGACCTGATGCCAAAAATCCAGGCACTTTTCAACCAGGACAACGGCACGGGCCGGGTGGCCAACATTTCGGGACAGGGCTTTGTGGACGCCTACGACTACCTGGGCCGCTGGATGAACAAGGTACCCAATGACATTAAGAAAGACATAAAGTACGACTTTCCCGGTAATCCCGGTGGTGGCGGCTCGGACTACGCCTCCTTTCTGGCGGCGGGCGTGCCGGCTTTTTCACTAAGTTCGCTGAGCTGGTCTTACGGCAACTACACCTGGCACACCAACCTCGACACCTACGACAAAATCGTTTTCGATGACGTGGAGGACAATGTAATCCTGGCCGCAATCCTGGTGTACATGGCCTGCGAGGACGACAAAAGTACCTCCAAAACCAGGCGCATTCCCGTGGGTCGCAACGGCGAGCCTACGACTTGGCCGGAGCAGCGTTCACCTACCAGGAAGGGCGGCGTCGATTGATGAATAGTGAATAATGCGGTACCGTTGCGGCGGGTCTACCCCATAGCGACAATTCTACGACGCGGCAATGGCATTATTTTTTTAGCAGAAATATCCACCAGAAAGGGCGTATCCACTTTGAGAAAGTCCAAAATCCAATATCCAAAATCTAGTTTCCACTTATGATAATCCAAATAAACACCGACAACCACATCACCGTCCAGGAGGAACTCGAAGCGGAACTAGACGCGTTGATTAACGACAAACTGAGCCGTTTCAGCAAGCAGCTTACCCGCGTCGAGGTACACCTTTCGGACGAAAACAGCCACAAAGAAGGCAGCCACGACAAGCGCTGCCTGATAGAAGCCCGCATGGAGGGCATGGCCCCCATCGTGGTCACCGAAAAGCAGGACACGATCATGCAGGCCATCAATATGGCCCTCGATACCATGAAGGCTACGCTTACTTCGGCCAAGGAAAAGGCTAGGAATTATTGATATTTGACTTACCAAACAAGCCCCGCCGTGATTTCAGCGGGGCTTTTTTCGGTGCTTCTCAATCCTCGTCATCCGCAGGCTAAAGCCAGCGGCAATTGATTTTTCTTCATAACTTTGCCACTTTGTGCCTATGTGCCTTTGCCCCTCTGTGCCTCCCTCCGTAACTCATTCACAAACAAATGCGCCCGTCGGGTGGGTTCGGGAAGGCGGTAGCCGCCATCGCAGCGGAGCATGAGGTCGATGGCAGTAGGAAGGTCGATGAGGTGACCGGGCGAGATAAATACCGGGTTGACCTTGTTTTTGGTGCGCAAAGCCGCGCCGATAGTTTCGCCCTTGTGCAGCATCGGCGACCAGTTGCCGCGCTCGGGAGCGGGTTCGGTGGATTTGCCAACTAATACCGAT
>JBBSKK010000415.1:0-3975 GCA_038256395.1 Cytophagales bacterium
CCAAGCATATTGATGTGTTCCCAGCTGTGGGTAGAAGTGGCCAGTATGCTTTTCAGTAAAGCCTCCCGTTCAGCGGGCTTTTTGCATTGCGCCAGACTTTTCGACAGATAAAGCAGGTTCCAGCAATTTATAGAGTTAGCAATAAGCCTCTTACAGCCCTCAGAAGTGAGCTGCTCCCTGTAAGTGGCCCCGGTGAGCTGTTGGTTGTTGCCGTGGGAAATCGCCTTGGCAAATTTAATACTGTTCTCCGCCTTACTCAACATCCTTTCAACGGATTTTCGGATAGCGGGTTCGTCCACATACTGGAGAATGTACAGCGTTTTGTAAATCCGGCCAAGTTCCTTCAGTGCCTTGTAGAGCGGGTGCTGCCTCGAGTAAGACGAGGTCGCCCGTGCGATTCAGCCTGCGTATCAGTGTTGACGCTTTGGAGTATCCCATCTTGATCGTCAGCATGAACCTCAGAATCTCATCCCAGTTTTCGATCAGGAGTTCAAAATTGATTTTTGCGTCGGGTTTAATCCGGTAGCCTGATTCACGGTAGGTTGAGACCGCATCGATTGAATATAAAGTGTTTTCGTGCATTTTGGCCAGTCTGAGCCGGAAAGATATTCCCAGCAGGGCGGTGATATCAAGCTAAAACTGGAAACACGCCTAAACGCGGAATTGAAGAGTTTACACTCAGAGGTAAGCACTTTGCAGGACTACGGCTTACTGATAAATATATTATGCTGTATTTAGGCCCACTATTAGAGCAAGACAGGTCTTGTTCATAAAAAAAATGAGATTCGCATAAAGTGTTAATTTTGAAGTTGGAACAAACAAAATCTGGCCTTATGGAATCTCAAAAAACGGACGGGGTCGCCCGGCGACTAAGGATTATTACCATGAAATTCAACAAAAACTCGCCGACAGTCACGATAACCGGGGCAAGCGCCACGAGTAGGCCTTCGTCTTGGTGCTGTTTCTGACCTCGATTCTGCGCACCGACAAGCGATTGAAGATGTCGGTGATCCACCGGGCGATGCAAGACTGCTGGTGGCAATTGGCGACGGATGTGGGCATCGAGGTCAAGAGTTGCATGTCGTACTCGCAGCTCAAAAGGATAATCAGAAGCATTGACGTCGAATCGTTCAATGCCATCAACGTGGAGTATTTCGGTTCGGCCGTGGCCCGGCAGGGTCAGCACTGGTACAGCGTCGACGGCAAGGAGTTGTGTGCCGGGCGGCCGGACCCGGAGCATCGACGGGGTACTGGGAGAAAAACGCACGGTACGCCGCCCAACGGGCCAGAGCCTCATCAGTCTGACGGCCCACAGGGGGGGCAGAGCAAGGTGGTGGGCTTACGACGGCAAGAAGGAATCGGAAAGGCCCGTGGTGGTGGCCCACTTCGAGCAGGTCGGGCCGCTGAAGGACGGCTACAGCTTCGACGCGCTGCACACCTTCCCGCGCAACCGCAACGGCGGGCCGTTTGGAGCTCATCGACCAGCGCGGGGGTACCTACCTGGCTCAGGTCAAGGGCCAGCGCAGCGGCGCACCACAGCAAGTGCTGCTGGAGGACTGCGGCCTGATCCACGATCCCCTGTCGGCAGACTACTCCGGCCAGAAGACCGAGAAGGCACACGGCAGGGTCGAGACGCGCCGGGATCAGAGTATATCAGAATTGAGAGAAAGATTGACCAGAAATCAGGCAATGGTCGACCCGCTTTTCAAACGAAATTAATCTTTATGAACAAGCCCTGTAACTATCTATTCAATGAAAGAAAACGATTCAGATTACCAACATGGCTACAGCAGTGGCATCGAAAACCTCGGCAGGGAGGCCTACGAGGCGTATTTGTCCAGCCAGGTCAGTCACGAGTGGGTGACGGAGCGGCTGGACGAGAAAAAGAAGGATCTGGGGATTCTGGAAGTGACGCGCCAAGTATCACTCGGTCGGCGGAAGGAATCTTTCGACCGCTTGCAGACGCAGCTGTTGGGCCTGCACGAAAGTTCAAAACGCGCTCAGGAAATCCGGGAACGCGTGACCGAAACCGAACAGGAGACCGCGCGGCTGGTCGAAAAGCGCAACGCCGCCGCCACGCATTACTCGCTGCTGGCTGGGTTCATTTTTCTGGCGGCGGGGCTTTCGTTCCTGTTTGGCGATCTGATTATTTCGCACGAAATCGTGGCCTACGCCCTCAATATCCGTAATTCTAACGAAGCCTGGGCCTTCGCCGTGGGCCTGGCGATGGTGTCCATCCTACTGAAACCCGCCTACGACCGTCTGATCGAAGGCCCTTACCAAACCGACGACTCGCCCCGCATCCAAAAACGCTACGGACGCTTCAAAGTGGCGCTGTCCGTTTTTGCCCTGGGTACTTTGCTGGTGCTGGGCTGGTTTCGCTATGAAGCCTACCGCACCGATAAGTTGAAGGAAGCCATCAACAAATCCATCAAAAACCTCCAACTCAACGCCGTGGATCCGCTGACGGGCGCCCCGGTCAGCAGTCCCGAACTGACCAACCAAATCGAAGCCGCTCTGCGCGACTCCGACAACCTGAGCCTTACGCTGGTGAACAGTCCGTGGGCGTTGCTGTCTTTCGTGCTGAGTGGCGTGCTGTTCGCCATTGCCGGGGCGGTGTCGCTGGGCATGGCGATTCCGGTTTTGCAGAGTTTCTGGTACCGCTGGCTGCAAATCGACCCGCGCCTGGGACGCCTGCGTCGCCGCCGCAAGCGGCTGGTGAAAGAATTGACCGTGCTGGAAAAAGTGATTTCCCAGCAAATGATCCAAAAGAACATCATGGAAAACGACCTTTCCGTGCTGCCCGAGTTGGATGACATGAAACAGCAGGAAAAGGCCCTCCGCCGGGAAATCGAAGACCTGGAAGAGGAACGCAAACTGGCCTTGATCGACAGCCGCACCCAAGCCTACAACGACGGCCACGCCCGCGGCGTAGTAGCCCGCCACCTCATGAGCGACGAGGAATACGAACAGTGGCGCAATAGCCAACTTACTACTTCCAACCTCGCGCTGCGGGCCAAGTCCCCGGCCTCCGACCGCGCGGTGCCGCGTACGCGTAGCTCGGGAATGCGGCCGTATCAGGCTATTCGCAAAGCGATTACAGATGGGTTGGAGGGGGAGGAGCAGTAATTGTAGAGACTATTCTTCTGCCCGTTTCAACTGTGACCAGTCCACGTCTTCTAAAGCCCCTTTCGTGGCGTAGTCCGTTTCTGCCTGGGCGGCTTCTTCTATGGTCTCCTAGCTCTTTTTGAACTTACTGTCTTTGGTAAGTAATGGGCAAACGGGCTTACCTGTTTTGCTTTGTCCTTTATGGCTGCCATAGGTACTGGCTGCGTTAAATGATAAAATAATAATGGGTTGTATGAGTGCGGCACTAAGACACCGTTTTTTCACAGCTCCGTGAGGGGAAAAGAAAAGAACACCGGCCTTCAAAATTTTTCTTCCTAAAAAAGCCCCCTCCATCTCCGAAAAACGGCATATTTCAAAAAAATAAAAAAAAACTCCTACGGTTGTCAGGTAGATATGTCCCTTTATCTGTCTTGTAGTCAGCTAGTCAGGTATGACGGTTGAACATACGCCGCTACAAATCTGGCAAAACGTCCTGTACGGGGCAGAATCAGCAAAAAATCAATTTCCTAAACCCTTATTTTTTTTCAAAACGATGAAAAGAACACTAAGTGTATGGCTACTAACGAGCGTGATACTAGCGGCCTTGTCGCTGCTGGCCCCGCCAACTTTCGCGCAGGACCGGGAGGTTCGGGGCAAAGTGTCGGAAGAAAACGGCAGTCCGCTGCCGGGTGTAAGCGTTCTCATTAAGGGAACGCAACGTGGTACTACGACCAACGCCGAGGGCGATTTCCAGATGCAGGCCCCCGACGCGGCGGTGCTGGTGTTCAGCTACGTGGGTTACCAGAGTCAGGAGGTGAAGGTAGGCAACCAAACCAGCCTTACTGTGTCGCTGGTGCCCGAAAGCAA
>JBBSKK010000416.1:0-3968 GCA_038256395.1 Cytophagales bacterium
AAGTACTCTGCCCTCGCCACAAAGCAGGGCCAACCGCGCTCGGCGGGCGACTTTGAGGTAGAGGGCGCGGACGTGTCGGTCGCTTTGAAACTACACAAATCCAATACCGACCCTAATCGGCTGCGGCCTTACCTGAAAGGCGGCATCGAACTACTGCTGCCATTTGGCTATTCTCTGCGTAACCACCCGTACTACGAGGCGACCAACGATCGGCGATATATGAAAAAACAATCGCTGGGTGCTTTGGGAGGCATTGGCGTCGAGCTGGAACGCAAGAAGTTCGGCTTTTTTGTGGAAGCCGTATTCGGCTATAATTTTTCTGGAATTTATAATTCCAACTACGTGACCTCTTCCGGTTCACGTGGCAAAACGGAGGCCAACTTCCGCACGGCGGGCTTGCGGGCGGGCATCCGATTTTGGTGATGATTCCGGTAGTTCTCAGTCAGGCAGACTAAACATTTCTCGGGCTTCGGCGTACGTCAGCTTTTCGTAGCCGATGCGGCCAGCCTGGCCACCCGGAATGATAACATTGCGAAACTCGTGGTTGGGCGAAGGTACGATGGGCGTTTGCGGGCCACGAACGGGGATCGACCAAACCCTTATCCGATTTACGGTCAGCGTAAAGTCGATAATGTCCTCCGTAAACTGCGCGTAAACCCGCACGGGCAATTGTCGCACCTGGTTGTTCTCCGTTTCCAGCTTAGCGTAAACCAGTACCACGCCCTGATCCAACACCGCTTGGTTGAGTCGGTTTACATTATTGATATCGAAGTAGAAACGGTCGGTTCCAAACTGATTGATCTTGATCCAGGTACCCGCTTTTGCCCAACTTGAATAAATGACATTGGCCGATCCGGCGGAACCTTGGGGGCCAACCTGCCCGGTGGTTCCCTGCGAACCAACTGGCCCGGCCGGGCCGATCGGCCCTTCTTTTCCACCGCACGAACTTAGCCACAGCAAGGCTGCTGTCAGCAGACTCAGTGTTAACGATTTTTGAATTTTTCTCATTTTGTAAAGGAGGTTCATTGCTTTGTTTTTTGCCCAAATGTCCTGATTTGACCAGTCATTAGCAAGAACTGTACCAAATTTGAACTTTCGAGCGATTGCCTTATTACGGGAAACCTCCTAATTTTTCCGCTAGAGGTCTTATCTTTGATGTAATATAAAAATCACAGAAGCGCGACTTTATTCAGCCCCTATCCGCTCAAATTCATGCTCTATCCCACCCAGAAACTTTTCCTACTCGACGCCTTCGCCCTCATCTACCGCGCCCATTTTGCCTTTATCAAAGCACCCCGCGTCACATCCTCAGGCATGAACACCAGCGCGGTGTTTGGCTTCACCAATACCCTGTTGGAAGTGCTGAAAAAGGAAGCTCCCACGCACATCGGCGTAGCTTTCGACACGCCCAAGAAGACATTTAGGCACGAACAGTTCGAAGCCTATAAAGCCCAGCGCGAAGCGCAGCCCGAGGATATTTCCATCGCCGTCCCCTACGTCAAGCGACTGCTGGAAGCGATGAATATTCCCATTCTGCTGGTCGATGGCTATGAGGCCGACGACGTCATCGGCACGCTGGCCCGCTGCGCGGCGGAGGAAGGTTTCGAGGTGTTCATGATGACGCCCGACAAGGACTACGGGCAGTTGGTACGCGAACACGTCTATATGTACAAGCCCGCCTTTATGGGTAAAGGAGCGGAGAAAATGGGGATTGCCGAAATTCTAGACAAGTGGCAAATCGAGCGCGTCGATCAAGTGATCGACATGCTCGGGCTGATGGGCGATGCCTCCGACAACATTCCCGGCGTGCCGGGCGTGGGCGAAAAGACCGCCCAAAAGCTCCTCGCGCAGTACGGCAGTCTGGAAAACATTTTGGCGCAAGCCGGGGAAATCAAGGGCAAACTCGGCGAGCGAATTCGGGAGAACGCCGATCAGGCCATTATGTCCAAACAATTGGCGACCATCGACGTCAACGTGCCGATTCCGTTTAGCGCTAAAGACCTCATCCACGAGGAACCCGACGCCGACAAGGTGAACGCTCTCTTCGACGAGTTAGAATTTCGCACCCTGCGCCGCCGGGTGCTGGGCGACGACCCGCTAAGTGCTCCTACCTCTACTTCCAAAACTACCGCAAAGGGAAAACCCGGTCAACTCGATCTGTTCGGCGCGGGCAGCAATCCCGACATTGCGGCTTTTGAGAGTTCTTCTAAAAACGGGCGGGACGCCCGTACCACATCTAACAACCAAATCGAGCCAACGCCCGTCATCTACCGCACCATCGCCACGGCCAGCCACGACTACCAAACCGTGGACACGCCCGAACTCATGGCGAGCCTGGTCAACTACCTTGGTAAGCAGGAAGAATTTTGCTTCGACACCGAAACTACTGCCCTGGACGCGTTGCAAGCGGAGCTGGTCGGCATTGCTTTTGCCTATCGGGCGGGGGAAGCGTTTTACGTTCCCGTTCCCCCGGAACGCGAAAAAGCACAAGCCATTGTCGAAATTTTCCGCCCCGTTTTTGAAAATAAAAAAATTACCAAGATTGGTCAGAACCTGAAATACGATATGCTGGTCTTGAAGAATTACGGTCTGGAAGTACTTGGCCCGCTGGCCGACACCATGTTGGCGCACTACCTGCTCGAACCCGAGCAACGCCACGGCATGGATCGCTTGGCGATGAATTACCTAAATTACGAACCCGTCGCCATCGAGGAGTTGATTGGCAAGAAAGGCAAGAATCAGGGAACGATGCGCGACGTTTCGATCGGGGAAGTGACCGAGTACGCCGGGGAAGACGCCGACATCACCCTGCAACTGCACCAGCTGCTGCTGCCTGAATTGCAGGAAAAAGCCGCTACCAAACTCTTCGAAGACGTGGAAATGCCGCTGGTGCGGGTACTTACAGCCATGGAAAGTGAAGGCGTTCGGGTGGATATGGATGCTTTGGCTAAAATGTCCAAAGAATTGGAAAATGACATCAAGCTGCTGGAAACCGACATTTTCGCCACGGCTGAGACGGAGTTCAACCTCAACTCGCCCAAGCAGTTGGGGGAAGTTTTGTTTGACAAAATGAATTTGGTCAAAAACCCGAAGAAAACCCGCACCGGGCAGTACGCTACGGGGGAGGATATTCTCTCGGCCCTGGAAAGCGAACACGAGATTGCCCGCAAAATCCTGGATTACCGCGAATTGCAGAAACTGAAATCCACCTACGTGGACGCGCTGCCTTTGCTTATCAACCCGAATACAGGGCGCATTCACACTTCTTATAACCAGGCCGTTACCGCCACAGGACGCCTGAGTTCTACTAATCCTAACCTACAAAATATCCCCATCCGCACCGTGCGCGGACGCGAAATCCGCAAAGCCTTCGTGCCGCGTTCGGAGGAGTTTCAAATTCTATCGGCGGATTATTCCCAGATCGAACTGCGCATCATGGCGGCATTCAGCGGCGACCCGAGCATGATCGAAGCCTTCAACCTGGGCCGCGACATTCACGCCACTACCGCCAGCAAGGTTTTCAAGATTCCGCTGGAAGAAGTCACTTCGGATATGCGGCGTCAGGCCAAGTCGGTCAATTTTGGGATCATCTATGGTATTTCGGCCTTCGGGTTGGCTCGCAACTTGGGTATATCGCGCACCGACGCGGGCGAAATCATCAAAGCCTACTTCGAGGAATTTCCGGCGGTGAAAGCTTATATGGATCGTGTGATCGAGGAAGCCCGCGAGCGTGAGTACGTCGAAACCATCCTGGGTCGCCGCCGCTACCTGGCCGACATCAATTCGCGCAACCAAACCAACCGGGGATTCGCCGAGCGCAACGCCATCAACGCGCCCATTCAGGGTTCGGCCGCCGACATGATCAAGCTGGCAATGATTAACATTCAGGCGTTCATCGAAAAAGAGAAGCACACGACGATCAAGCCGCTCTGGGACCTGTGGCGCTCGGTCACCCAGGATTTCTTCGG